>JACCYU010000188.1 GCA_013696315.1 Gammaproteobacteria bacterium
GCAATCTGCCGGTAACGCCAACCCCATGACAAACGCAGACTCAACTCCTCCCGCTCCGACCGCGTCAATCTCGTATACCTTGCCATGCAACACCTCCGGTCTCACCATCATAGGCGTTGCACTAGAACCTTGAGACCACCCAATCTTAAGTTGTACCGCAACGGCTGACAAGGTTTCTGTTCCGTGCAACGCTTAATGTAAAGCGCTGGTCAGCCGGATCGGCGACAAAAACGATATAGCGCGATCTCTCCCAGCAGGTTGGGCAGCAGACGAATCCCGATACTCGTGCGGTGTTCGTAGTCCACCGCGGTCCGCTCCAGGATCGCAATCTTCTGCCGCCGACACAAATCCTCGAAATCCCGTAAGGAGCATAAATGAATATTGGGTGTGTCGTACCAGTCGCTAGGCAGCGCGCGAGTGATCGGCATGCGTCCGCCAAGAGCGAGATGCAGGCGGCTCTGCCAGTGGCCGATATTGGGAAACGTGACGATGCCTTCGCGGCCGACTCTCAGCATTTCGTCCAGCAGGCTGGCGGGGTAATGCACCGCCTGTAAGGTCTGCGTCATGACCACGTAATCGAACGAGTCTTCGTCGAAGAAGTCGGCGAGGCCGGCGTCCAGATCCGTCTTGATGACTTGCACGCCGCGCTCGACGCAGCGTGTGATGTTGTCGTCGTCGATCTCGAGGCCGTAACCGGTCACCTGACGCGTTTTGCCCAAATGTTCGAGTAATGTCCCATCACCACAGCCGAGATCCAGCACGCGCGTGCCGGGCAGGATCCATTCGGTGATGATCTCCAGGTCCGGACGCATCAGCGCGGCGCTTCCAGTTCCTTCGCTACACGCCGCATATAGGTGCCCAGCACCCTGAGATACTGCGGAATCGGCATCAGAAAAGCGTCATGACCCTGATTGGCCTCGATGACGGTGTAGGTCACCTGCCGGTCGGCATCCAGCAGTGCGCGCGCGATCTCGCGCGAGCGCGCCGGCGCGAAACGCCAGTCACCGGTGAACGAAATCACCAGAAAGCGCGCCCTGGCGCGGGCGAAAGCCTCGGCGAGACTGTTATTGTAGTCGGCGGCCGGATCGAAATAATCCAGTACCTTGGTCATCAGCAGGTAACTGTTGGCGTCAAAGCGGTCGACGAACGACTGGCCCTGATGACGCAGATAACTCTCGACCTGAAAATCAACGTCGTAACCGAAATTCAGTTTGCCTTCGTGCAGCTCACGGCCGAATTTGGCGCGCATGGCGTCGTCGGAGAGATACGTGATATGCCCGATCATTCGCGCCAGCATCAGGCCGCGCGCGGGCACCGTGTCATGATCGTAGTAATCCCCGCCGTGAAAATCGGGATCGGTATAAATCGCCCGGCGCGCGACTTCGTTGAACGCGATATTTTGCGCGGAGAGCCGCGCCGCCGCGGCGATCACCACCGCGTGGCGAATGCGCTCCGGGTAATCGATCGCCCACTGCATGGCCTGCATGCCGCCCAGCGAGCCGCCGACCACCGCCGCCCATCGCTGTATTCCAAGCGCGTCCGCGAAGCGCGCCTGCTCGCGCACCCAGTCCTTAACCGTTACCACCGGGAAATCGGCGCCATAGTATTTGCCGGTCGCCGGATTGACGCTGCTGGGGCCGGTGGATCCCCGGCAGCCGCCCAGATTGTTGGGACACACGACGAAGAATTTATCGGTGTCGAACGGTTTGCCCGGACCGATGCAGCTGTCCCACCAGCCCGGTTTGCGATCCGATCCGGTGTGGAAGCCGGCCGCGTGCTGATCTCCCGACAGGGCGTGACACACCAGTACCGCGTTGGAACGATCCGCGTTGAGGGTGCCATAAGCCTCGTAGGCGAGATCGAACTGATTCAGTTCCCGCCCACAGTCCAGCGCCAGCGATTCACTGAAATGCAGGGATTGAGGTGTGACCAGGCCCACCGAATCAGCGGGATGACTGACAGACATGCATGCAGCGCGGGGTTGTGTCGAGGCGGCCGGGTAGTGTATCGCTATTGAACGCGTCGAGTAAGCTGCATAACGGAATGAACCTCGTGGAATGAATTCGCGTCCGGCAAACTTGACCGGCCGCAACTGCGCGCCGGTCAGTACAGCGAGCGCAGGACGATAAGCAACACATAAAGGCCTATGATGATCACCATTGGTGACAGGTCGACCATGCCGATCGCCGGCAGCACGCGCTGTACCGGCCGCAACAGCGGCCGCGTAAGGTCGCGCAGAATCGATACCGCCGGGTTCTCGTAAGCCTGCGAGGGCGCGACCCAGCTGATGATAGCTTGCACGATCAGTGCGAAAATGAAGATCTGGATCAACAGTTCGGCGAGCTGCAGCACCGCGATTACAAACAAACCCGGCAAGCTCGGTGTACCGCCGGCAATCATCGCCAGCAGGGTCAGTTCCAGCATCTTCAGCACCAGCATCAACAACACCGATGCCGTATCCACGCGGCCGATACTGGGGATGACGCGTCGCACCGGGATCAGCCCCGGGTTGGTGACGGTCACCAGAAACTGCGAGAGCGGGTTGTAAAAGTCCGCCCTGACCAGCGCCAGCAGCATGCGCAGCATCAACGCGGCGATATAAAGCGTAAACAGCGTATGTACGAGAAATGCCGAGACGTTGCTCGCCACGTCATTCATGCCTGATCCTCCGCGAATTCTTGCGCCAGTTCCTGCGCCCGCCGGAACGCCGCGGTGACGGCGCCCTCGAAATGTCGATGCAATTCTCCGCGCTCAAGCGCCTCGATGCCCTTTTCGGTAGTGCCGCCCCTGGAGGTGACGCGGGCGCGCAAGGCGGCCGGCGCCTCATTACCCGCAAGCGCCATGCTGGCGGCGCCCAGTGCGGTTTGCTGTGTCAGCCGTCGCGCGATTTCTGGCGCAAGACCCAGTTGCACGCCCGCTTGCTCCATAGCTTCCATCACCAGCAGAAAATACGCGGGTCCGCTACCGGATAACGCTGTGACGACGTCGATCAGCGTCTCGTTCTCCACCCACATGGCGATCCCTACGGACCGCAGGATCCGCTCCGCCAGCGCGCGCTGTGGCGCGTCCGTGCGCGGATTGGCGTAGAGGCCCGTTGCCGCGCACTGCACCAGCGCCGGGGTATTCGGCATGCAGCGCACGACAGCCAGCCCGCCGCCCAGCCAGCGTTCCAGTGCGACCGCGCGAATCCCGGCGGCGATCGACACGACCAGCGGCTTGCGCGACTGCACGCCGTCAGCCAGGGATTCGGCAACGGCTCGCAGCATTTGCGGCTTCACCGCGAACAGCAGGACGTCGGCTTGAGCCGCGGCCTGTGCGTTGAGGTCCGTAATGTTGGGCAGGCTGTAGTCGCGAGCCAGCAGTCGCCGCTGATGCGGGTCTGGATCGGAGACCCACAGGCGCTCGGGCGGCCAGCCATCTATGATAAGACCACTGATCAGCGCACGGGCCATATTGCCGCCGCCGATAAACGCAATCGTGGGGTCAGTCATGCTGGTAGCGGTCATGGCCGGCAATGATACACGTCCCGGCGCGCCGGTTTTAGCCGCGAGCAGACGATCTGGGGCCGAAGATCGCGGTGCCGACTCTTACCATCGTGGCGCCTTCCGCGATGGCGGCTTCAAGATCAGCGCTCATGCCCATCGACAGATCCGCGATGTCATGGTCACGGCGGGTTAGACCTTCCAGGGCCGCGCGCAGCGCCGCAAAGCGGTTGCGTTGACGGTGGAAATCTCCCGTCGCCGCCGGGATTGCCATGAGACCGCGCAGCTTAATGTTTTGCAGCCTCGCGACGTGTTCCGCCAGCGCCGGCAGATGGTCCACGAGCACGCCTGCCTTGCCGGGTTCGCGATCGATGTTGACTTGCAGACAGATGTTCAACGGCCCCAATTCGGCGGGACGCTGGACACTGAGCCTCGTCGCGACCTTGGCGCGATCCACGCTATGCACCCACTCGAACAATCTCGCGACCCGGGCAGTCTTGTTGGTTTGCAGGGGGCCGATGTAATGCCAGCTCAGTTCCGTTTGCCGACTGCCGTGCTGTTCGATTTTCGGCGCCGCTTCCTGCAGATAATTCTCACCGAAGGCACGTTGTCCGCATTCAACGGCGGCTTTGATGCGTTCACTGGTCTGGCCCTTGCTGGCCGCGATCAACACCACACTGCCAGGCTCGCGGCCGTACCGCCGTTCCGCGCGCGCGACTCGTTCCCGCACGCGCGCGAGGCGTTCGCACAGCCCGGTCGATGAGGTCAGCTTGGGCGGCATTCAAAATGCAAACTCAGAGGTGTTGTGGCGCAATCGATCGTTGAGCGCGCGCGTTCATGGCGACCTTTAGTCGTTCCAAACGCCCGCTCCGTCGATTTCCCGTGAGTCCATCGTCGGCGTGTTGTTACCATTTATCGTTCATTCAATGTTCGGGGCTCTGCAATATCGGTGTCCATAACGCCAGCACGCATGCGCTCAGATCACTGATACACGCCATAGTAGACTCGATGGATATCGCGCAACTGCTTGCTTTCAGAGTTAAAAACGGCGCGTCGGATCTACATCTGTCTGCCGGCCTGCCGCCCATGATACGTGTGGACGGCGATGTACGCCGGATCAATGTGCCCGCCATGCAGCACAAAGACGTGCACGAAATGATTTACGACATCATGAATGACAAGCAGCGCAAGGCCTACGAGGAGTTCATGGAGACCGACTTCTCGTTCGAAATACCGGCCCTGGCCCGCTTCCGTGTCAACGCCTTCAATCAGAATCGTGGCGCGGGCGCGGTATTCCGTACCATCCCGACCAAAATTCTAACCCTGGAACAGCTGGGGTGTCCCGGTATTTTCGCGGATATCTCCGCGTATCCGCGCGGTCTCGTGCTGGTGACAGGGCCGACCGGTCCGGGCAAATCCACCACCCTGGCCGCCATGGTCAACCACAAGAACGAGATCGAGTACGGCCACATTCTGACCATTGAGGACCCCATCGAATTCGTGCATGACAGCAAGAAATGCCTGATTAATCAGCGCGAAGTGCATCGCGATACGCAGGGCTTCAACCAGGCGCTGAGATCCGCATTGCGCGAGGATCCGGACACTATTCTGGTCGGCGAAATGCGCGATCTGGAGACGATACGCCTCGCGCTGACCGCCGCGGAGACCGGCCATCTCGTATTCGGCACCTTGCACACCAGCTCGGCCGCCAAGACCATTGATCGTATCGTCGACGTGTTCCCGGCGGCGGAAAAGTCCATGGTGCGATCGATGCTGTCCGAATCGCTGCGCGCAGTGATCTCTCAGACCTTGTGCAAGAAGACCGGCGGTGGCCGCGTGGCCGCGCATGAAATCATGATTGGCACGCCGGCGATCCGTAATCTCATCCGCGAAGACAAAATCCCGCAGATGTACTCCGCGATACAGACCAGTCACGGTGTGGGCATGAAAACGCTGGATCAGGATCTGAAAGATCTCACCGCGCGCGGCCTTGTGACCAAGGAAGAGGCGCGCCGGAAAGCCGCCAACAAAGACAGTTTTTAGCGTGGCGAGCAAGAGATCCGCGGCCAAGAGTGTCAGCTAATGGATCGCGACAAGGCCATACGTTTCATGCACGATCTGTTGCGCACCATGCACAGCAAGAACGGTTCCGATATGTTTATCACCGTCGGCGCGCCGCCGTCGATGAAAGTCGATGGCAACATGACGCGAATGACCAATCAGCCCCTGGCGCCCGGGCACACACACATGCTGGTACGCTCGATGATGAACGATCGGCAGGTCGGCGAATTCGATCAATCACAGGAATGCAATTTCGCCATCAGCCTCTCGGGGGTCTCGCGTTTTCGCGTTAATGCCTTTAACCAGCGCGGCAGCGCCGGCATGGTATAGCGTATCATCAAGACCGAGATCCACGCACTGGAGAAGCTTAGTCTCCCGCCGGTGCTCAAAGAAGTGTCCATGACCAAACGCGGCCTGGTGATGTTCGTGGGCGGCACGGGGTCGGGCAAGTCCACTTCGCTGGCCGCCATGATCGGCTACCGCAACGAGAACAGCCAGGGCCATATCGTCACCATCGAGGATCCCATCGAGTTCATGCATGCGCACAAGGGTTGCGTGGTCACGCAGCGCGAAGTAGGCGTGGACACGGAAAGCTACGAGATCGCGCTCAAGAACACCTTGCGCCAGGCGCCCGACGTTATACTCATCGGCGAAATTCGCGACCGCGAAACCATGCAGCACGCCATCGCGTTCGCCGAGACCGGGCATTTGTGCCTTTCCACCCTGCATGCGAACAGTACCAACCAGGCGCTGGATCGCATCATCAATTTCTTTCCCGACGAGCGCCGCGCGCAGCTATTAATGGACTTGTCGCTTAACCTTAAGGCGGTGATCTCGCAGCGGTTGTTACCAAAGACCGGCGGCCCAGGTCGCGTGCCCGGTATCGAGATCATGCTCAATACGCCGCTGATGGCCGATCTCATCTTCAAGGGCGAAGTTCATGAGATGAAGACGCTGATCGCGCGCTCCAATGAAGTCGGCATGCAGACGTTCGATCAGCATCTGTTCCAGCTTCTGCAAGAGGGGCTGATTACTTACGAAGACGCTTTGCGCAACGCGGATTCGGTGAACGATTTGCGCTTGCGCATCAAGCTTCAGGGCAAAGACGCGAAAAAGGCATCGTTGCCCGACAGCCTGGATGATTTGCTGCTGGAAGAAAAGCCCGAAGAATCCGGGGTCGTCGGCTCGGGTACGCAGGCATGAACATCACACATGTCCAAAACTTGCGGCGAAGGCGCCGATTAGACGGCAGCGTATGGATCGGGAAATACGGCTTGCGCATCGAACACCGGGCCGTCCACGCACACGCGCTTCATGGCTGACCCATGGTGGGTTTGCACCTCCACCGTACAGCCCGCGCATCCACCCACCGCGCAGGCCATATACTCTTCGAGTGACACTCGCGCCGGCAGGCGATATTCACGCGCAAGCATTGCCACCGCCTTAAGCATGCCCGGCGGTCCACAGGCGAAAAGTTCCACTCTTGCGCGCTCCTCGGCGCTCAGCGCTTCGATCCAGATTGTCGCGAGCTCGGTAATCAAGCCGTCGAAACAACCCGCAAAGCCTTGCTGACTCGTGAGACGCGACGGGATGCCCCAGTCGTCCAGCAACGGCATCGCGGCGATAACGCCGTCCGGCATGCCGGATGCCATCAACCGCGATGGTCGTGGCTTGAACGGAAACGGCAACTCTGAGCCGAGCATCGCCAGCGGCACGAAATCGCTGTCGCGCCGTAAATGCTCGGCGAGGAAGATCATCGGCGGCATGCCTACGCCGCCGCCCAGCAGCAGCGCCCGCGGCCGCTCCCGACGTGGCTTGAATGGCTCGCCGATGGGTCCCATCACACTCAGTATCTCGCCCGCGGCGCGGCGCGCCAGAAGCCGTGTGCCTTGACCCAGGATCTTGTAGAAAATATCGATCCAGCCCTGCGCCGCGGACGCGCGCATGATCGAAAACGGGCGGCGCATGAGCAATCCCGGATCGCACTGCAAATGCACGAACTGACCCGGCTGTGCACGCGCGGCGCACTTCGGCGCGTGCAGACGCAGGATATATTGCCCGCCGGGATGCGCCCGGTGCTCAAGAATTCGGGCATCTTCGATCATGATGCTGCCGCGGTGCGCTTTCGGCGCTGAAGTGGTGTTGCTACTCATCGCGTAACTGAGAACTCACCTCATGCTTGTACTCGTATACGACCTCGCCGCCCAGCAACGTGTGGCTAACGCGGCCGGTGAAGGGTTGCCCGCCGAAAGGTGTATTCCTGCCGCGGCTGTTAAGGTGTTCCGGCGACAATGTCCACTGCGCGTCGGGATCGAAAATACAGATATCGGCAGCGCTGCCGACATGTAAGCTGCCCGCGGCTATGCCCATGACGGCCGCCGGCGCGACGGTTAAATACGCCACTGCCTGGGTCAACGACAAAACATTCGATGCCACCAGCCGCATGGTCAGAGGCAGTAGCGTTTCCAGCCCCGCGATGCCGGGTTCGGTGGACGGAAACGGCGCCTGCTTGGCGTCGGTTTCGTGCGGTTGATGGTCGGAGCAGATCGCGGTGACCGAGCCGCGCGTTACAGCTTGACGCAGGCTCTGCATGTCGCCCGCGGTGCGCAACGGGGGCAGAGTATGGTAAAGGGCGTCGAAGTTCCCGATATCGTTTTCGGTAAGAAACAGTTGATGCGCGCATACATCCGCGGTAACCGGCAGGCCATCGTACCGCGCGCGGGCGAACATGCTGACGGCGCGCGTGCAGGACAGACGGCAAAAATGTGCGCGCACGCCGGTTTGCTCCACCAGAGCGAGAAGCTGTCCCATGGCCGCTGTTTCCGCGGCGGTGGGAATGCCGGGCAATCCGAGGCGGGTCGCAACCGCCCCTTCGTGCGCACAGCCCTGATTCGCCAGCGCGTGATCGAAGGGATGCAAAAACACGGTCAGCGACTGGCTGGCCGCGTATTCCATCGCGCGCCGTAATACCAGGGTATTGGCCATCGGCTGTAGCGCGTTGCTCACGCCGACGCAGCCAGCGCGCTTCAGAGCCGCCATTTCGCTCAAAATCTGTCCGCCAAGCCCGGCGGTCAGCGCGCCAAGGTTGTACACGCGGCAGTAGCCGGCTGCCTGCGCGCGTTGCTGAATCAGTTCCACTTCCGCGGGAGAATCGACCACCGGGCTGGTATCCGGCGGCAAGCAAAGGCTGGTAATACCGCCGGCGGCCGCGGCGTATGTTTCGGATGCGATGGTGGCCTTGTGCTCTTGGCCCGGCTCGCGCAGCCGCGCGGCAAGGTCTACCAGGCCCGGCATCACCAGTCGCCCTTGCGCGTTCAGTTCGCGGTCGGGTACGAAGCCGGGTGGGGCGGTGTCCAGTCCCGCGACCTTGCCGTTGACCACGAACAAATCCGTAATCCGATCGATACCACTGGCCGGATCGATAACGCGACCCTGGATAATCCGCAAGGTCATCGTCGAGCGCTGGCGCGCGCCCCTACCGCCATAGCCATCACCGCCATGCGTATGGCAATGCCATAAGTCACCTGCTGGAGAATTACCGAGCGCGCGCCGTCCGCGACTTCGGAGGCGATTTCCACGCCGCGATTGATGGGTCCCGGATGCATTACGATGACGTCCGGTTTCGCGACTTGCAGGCGCGCTTCGGTCAGACCGTATAGCTGAAAGTACTCATGCTCGCTCGGCAGCAGCGCGCCGCGCATACGCTCTTTTTGCAGCCGCAGCGTGATCACTACGTCGGCATCACGCAAGCCGTCGGACATGTCGTGAAACACGCGTACACCCAGGCCTTGAACATCGGCGGGGATCAGAGTCTTTGGCCCTACCACGCGCACCTCTCCGGTCCCCATGGTGTTGAGCGCATGGATCTGCGAGCGCGCCACTCTCGAATGCATGATGTCGCCCACGATGGCGACCTTGAGATCGCCAAACTCGGGCTTGTAACGCCGGATCGTGAATATGTCCAGCATGGCCTGAGTGGGATGCGCGTGGCGACCGTCGCCGGCGTTGATCACGCTGATATGCGGCGCCACGTGGCGCGCGATGAACTGCGCGGCGCCGCTGTCGGCGTGGCGCACCACGAACATGTCGGTATACATCGCCTCCAAGTTGCGCAAGGTGTCCAGCAGACTCTCGCCCTTGATCGTGGAGGTGTCGGTGATGTTGACGTTGAGCACGTCGGCGGAAAGGCGCTTCGCCGCCAGCTCGAACGTGGTGCGCGTGCGCGTGCTGGCTTCGAAAAACAGATTGACGATTGTTTTGCCGCGCAGCAGGGGCACTTTCTTGACCGTCTGATCCTTGACCCCCGCGAACGATTCGGCGGTGTCCAGTATCTCGGTCAGCAGTGCGCGCGATAGGCCCTCGATGGTTAGAAAGTGTCGCAGCCTGCCGTCGGAGGACAATTGCAGGCTGACCGGCAGCGCGCTCGACAAGGGCGTGGCCGCCAGTTCGCCGCTCACGGTGGCGCGTATCCCCCGCTGTTTGTGTCCACGATCCTTAAATTCAGCGGGTCGGGACCGCCAAGCTTGACGTGCTGGTGAGAGGCGAGCTTGAGCCTGTGTCCGACCACACTGGCCTCGATCGGCAACTCACGCCCGTCGCGCTCAATGAGTACGGCCAGAGTGACGGACGCGGGTCGTCCGTAATCGAATATCTCGTTCAGCGCTGCGCGAATGGTGCGCCCGGTAAACAGCACGTCGTCGACCAGAATGATATGCCGGTCGTCCACGCTCAACGGCAGGCTAGACGGTTTGACTCGAGGATTGACGCCGATGCGGCTGAAATCATCGCGGTAAAACGAGATATCCAGGAGGCCCAGCGGTTCCTCAAAATTCAATAGATCATGCAGGCGCTGCGCGATCCATGCACCACCCGTATGAATTCCGATCATTATAGGCCGCTCTATGCCGCGGTCGCGGGTGAGGCGCTTCAAGTCTTCGCTCATCGCGGCCAGCAGCCCGTTGACTTGCAAATCCATGGAATGCCGCGTTACGGACGCTGGCGCGAACGCGCGTCCGTCATCCATGCCTCGAGCAGAATTGCGGCGGCCACCTTGTCGATCGCGCCCTTGTTCATGCGCTCAGGATGCACGCTTCCCGGGTTTGCGCGTCGGTGCGCTCTTGCGTTTTGACGATTCGTTTTGATGTGGTGATACGCCTCGATCGACGTGTAGGCTTCATCAATCGTATGCGTCGGTCTTTCGAAGCGCGCTGCGAGCGCGCGCCGGAAGTCACCGATAGCAGTCTTCAGTTCACGCGCCGCATCCGGTGGGCCACCGGGCAATCCGACCACGAAGGCATCGGGATTCCAGGCATTGACCTGCGCCTCGATACCGTCCCAGTCGATTTTGCCGGCGTGCTGCTCCAGGGTCTCTAGCGGCGTGGCGGTGCCGGTGATCATCTGTCCGACCGCGACACCGATGCGGCGCAAACCGTAATCAAAACCCAGAACGACAAGCGGGCGCGCGACGGCTTCGATCAGGCTCACGTCTTGTTGCGAGCAATGGATTCGCGCCCGCGCGTGACTGTCGCGTCAGGCATGCCCGGCGTGTCCGGCAATCAGACCAAGATCCACGCCCAGCTTGCGCGCGGCCGCCTGCCAGCGTTGTTCGGCGGGCAGTTCGAACAGTATGGTTGTATCGGCAGGCACCGTTAACCAGGCATTGTCGGCGATTTCGCGCTCCAGCTGACCGGCACCCCAGCCCGCATAGCCCAGCGCAACCAGACTCCGCTCAGGACCGTCCCCCGCCGCCAGGGCGGCAAGGATATCGAGCGAACTCGTAAGCCCCAGGTCGGTTTCGATCGTCAGGGTGGATTCCCACGCGCCCGGCGGTGTGTGCAGGATAAAGCCGCGATCGAGCTGCACGGGGCCGCCGGCGTAAACCAGCGCGTCCGCCACGTGCTCGTTGTCTGTGACAATGTCGAGATGTTCGAACAGTGCGCCAAGACGCACTTCGGTGGGCCGGTTGACGACGACTCCCAAGGCGCCGTGCTCGTTATGCTCGCAGATCAACGTAACGGTACGGGAAAAGTTCGCGTCCGCCAGGGAAGGCATGGCGATCAGGAGCTGATTCGTGAATCGCGCCAAGGTCATGGATCGCTAGTATCCGGCCTGCGGGAATTTCAGACAAGGGGTTGGCGGCCGGCGTGAATTCGCTTGCCCCTCTCGCCTAGCGCGTGTTGATCCCGCCTTGCGACGCAAATATCCATGTGCGGGTCAGCATCAATTGATCGTACTGCGCGCGCATTGCATAAGAAAACGGCAAGAAAGGGGACGCGAGTTCGACGATGCCCCGCGCCGCGTCGTCCAGCACCTGCTGACCGGATGGCGAACCCACGAACACATCGATGATGTCCCCTTCACTGCTCAGCAACACATGCAGAATCAGGCTGCCGCTGAGCGCGCGACGGCGCGCGTCGTCAGGATAATGCAGATTACCCACGCGCTCGACCTTGTCCACCCATGCCCTGACTTAGGCCGCTTCTGGTGCGGTCGTGGCACCCAAGGTGTCAATATAGTTTACGCGCGGACGCTGCGCGTAGCGTTGTACATCTTCTGACAACTGGAAGTTGAGGCGCTCAAGCTCGGCCTGCTTCCTAGCTTCCGCCTCGCCGTGCCTGCATGGCTCCCGCGGCCGTTGTTGTTGTTCTTGCGGGACGGCCGTTCGAGCCTGCATCTGAGTCACCAGCCGAGGCTCTGGAGACGCCGGGGGCGACGCCGCGATCGCCTGATCTTCGGACGGCGTGACGGCAGAACCAGGTGCCGGACTCGAAGGCCTCAGCGCCGCATGCACCGACCCGCTGGCCTGGCTGTTGGCCGCTGCGATACTGTCGGCCTGTGCGGGCGCCATTTGAGAGGATGTTCGCACGAGCACGACGTCCAGTGAAGAATGGGGCTTGCGGTCTTTATGATCGGCATCGAAACTGACGCCCAGAATCACGATCCCATGCACGGTAGCTGCCAGAACCAAGGTCATGCCGAGTCTGCCGGTGGAAGTTATCGTGGCGGCACGAAGCGGGGCTTCCGTTTCCAAACGAGTCATCAAACCGGGATGCGTGAGGTATCGATAAGCGCCAGCCGACATTTTGTCCGCATAGGAGATTACGGTGCCGCGAGTCCGGTTTACAGAGGCGCGCGATGTTCGGCGACGCGCGCCGCCACCGCATCCATGATCTGCGCGCTGATGTTGAGTCCATATAACGCGTCCAATTCGCGTACGCAGGTCGGGCTGGTGACGTTGATCTCGGTTAAGAATTCGCCGATCACGTCCAGTCCCACGAACAATAGCCCTTTTTCGCGCAATACCGGGCCGACCTGCGCGCAGATCCACCGGTCGCGATCCGATAAGGCAAAACCCCTGCCCACACCGCCCACAGCCAGATTCGCGCGCGCTTCGCCTTTTGCAGGAATGCGCGCCAGCGCGTAGGGAATCGGTTCTCCGTCTATCAGCAGAATGCGCTTGTCGCCCTCGACGTATTCCGGGATGAAGCGCTGCGCGATGGTCGCCCGCCGATCCCGCTGCGTCAGCGTTTCCAGAATCACGTTGGTGTTGGGGTCGCCTTTGGTAATCCGAAATACCGATTCGCCGCCCATGCCATCCAGCGGCTTGACGACGATGTCTTGTCGCTCCTCCAGAAACGCCTTTAGACACGCGCGCTCCCGGCTAACCACGGTTGGCGCGCAGCACTGCGGAAACCACGCGGTAAACAGTTTTTCGTTGGCGTCGCGCAGTGAATCCGGGCGGTTGACCACCAGCACGCCCTCGGTGGCGGCCCGCTCCAGCATGTACGTGGTGTAGATGTATTCGATATTGAACGGCGGATCCTTGCGCATCAGGATTACGTCCACGTGGGCCAGGCTGCTGTCCCCGGCCTCGGTCAGCGTGTACCACCCTGCCGGATCATCGCGAACGGTCAGTCGTCGCAGGCGGGCACGAGCAACGCCGTCCGCCAGGTAAATGTCCGTTTGCTCTAGGTACAAAATCGTCCAGCCTCTGGCCTGCGCCTCCAGCAGCATGGCGAATGTGGTGTCCTTTTTGATGTTGATTGACCCGATCGGGTCCATTAACACGGCGAGATTCAGGTTCATCACATCAGCGACAGTCGCCGGTAGCGCACGTTCTTTCGCGCGCGGTTAGAATGCCGCGGCAGCGGGCGTACGGTATTGGTTAAGGCAGTGTCCACGCGTCAAGTCTGGATAAATACTCTGGCCGCGGAGCGCGCAGGTCAGGGATTTTCCGCACAACGATTATAGCCGCGGAACTCAACCAAGGTCCCCCCATAAAACCTGCGCCGCCGCCAGCGCCGCGACCCCGGCGGTTTCGGTGCGCAAGGTGCGCGGTCCCATGCGCACGCGCACAAACCCCAGCCGCTGGGCGAATTCCAGTTCGTCGTCCGCCAGACCGCCTTCCGGGCCGATCAAGAGCATCGCGCGCCGTGGCGTCGGGGCGATCGCGCGAAAGCCATCGCGTGCGTCCGGGTCCAGCGCCAGTTTGACTTCCGCGTCTGTGGGTGCTGTGCATTCTATCAACGCCTGTGGTGCGTAAAGTTCCGGCACGCGCGTACGGCCGCTTTGTTCGCAGGCGCTGACGATAACCGCACGCCAGTGTGCCAGCTTGGCAATCCAGCCGCCGCGGCTGGGCGACGTATACCGCGTCACGACCGGTCGTACGCGCGCCACCCCCAGTTCGACGGCCTTCTGCAGCACGTAATCCATGCGCGCGCCTCTGGAGATTCCCTGCCACAGTTCGATCTCAAGCGCGGACTCGCGGTCGACGACTATCGGCGCATCGATAAACGCGCTGCTGTCGCCGCGCGTCACGCGATGTAAGGTAGCCGCGTAGTCGTTGCCCAGCCCGTTGAATACAATCACGCGCCCGCCCGCTTTTAGCCGCAGAACATGTGCAAGATGGTGATGAGCGCCCGGATTCAGGGCGATGAGTTCGCCCGCACGAAGCGGCGCGTCGATGAAAACCCGCGTTAAGCGCATACGTCTGCCGCCCGCCGACAGATACCGCGGTCGGGTCCCGGTCAGGAACCGGTCTTGCGCGCGCCGTCCGCGTCGTGGGCGCGCAGGCCGAGGTTTTCCCAGACGGCAATGGTCGGCTTGGCCAGATTCATCGTGTAGATGTGCAGGCCGGGCGCGCCGCGTTCCAGCAGTTCGGCGCAAAGCTCGGTGGTGACATCGACGCCGAATTTGCGGATAGACGCGCGATCATCGCCGAAGCCCTCCAGCCGCTTGCGTATCCAGCGTGGTATCTCTGCACCGCAGGCTTCGGAAAAACGCGCCAGCTGGCTGTAGTTGATGATCGGCATGATGCCCGGCACGATGGGAAGATCGATGCCCATGGCTTCGCAGTCATCGACAAAACGCAGATAGGCGTCGATGTTGTAGAAGTATTGCGTAATCGCGCCGTCGGCGCCCGCGTCCACCTTGCGCTTGAAATGTTCCAGGTTGGCGCGCGCCGAGGGCGCCTGCGGATGAAATTCAGGGTAGGCGGCGACTTCGATGATGAAATGATCGCCCGTTTCCTTGCGGATGAATTCCACCAGCTCATTGGCGTAGTTCAATTCGCCGACGCCGTGCATGCCGGATGGTATGTCGCCGCGCAAGGCGACGGTATGTCGGATGCCGTTCTGTTTGTAGGTCTGCAATACCTCGCGAAGCTGTTCGCGGGTGGAACCGATGCAGGAAATGTGTGGCGCCGCGTCGATGCCGGATTGGTTCTTGATTTCCAGCACCGCGTCCAGGGTGCGGTCGCGGGTCGAGCCGCCCGCCCCGAAGGTGACCGAAAAAAAGCGTGGTTTGAGGGTCGCGAGCTTGTCGCGGGTCACACGCAGCTTTGCTGCACTTTCCTCATCTTTAGGCGGAAAAAACTCGAAGCTGAATTCGCGCTGATATTCTTGCTGGGTTTTCATCGCTGTCTCCGCCTCAGGTCGCGAACGCCGAATTCCTGCTAAGGATGTACTTCCCGGTATTCGCAGGCCCGGCTATTGCGTGGCCAGGCCTGCGGTGTGCCGCTAGTACCGGTAATGATCCGACTTATACGGCCCGTGCTTGTCCACGCCGATGTACCTGGCCTGTTCATCGGTAAGCGCGGTGAGATTGGCGCCAATACGCCCGAGGTGCAGGCGCGCGACTTCCTCATCGAGGTGCTTGGGCAGGATATACACCTTGTTCTCGTAGTTACCCTCGTTGTTCCACAGCTCGATCTGCGCGAGTACCTGATTGGAGAACGAGTTCGACATCACGAAGCTCGGGTGACCCGTGGCGCAGCCCAGATTCACGAGCCGACCCTTGGCCAGCAGAATGATGCGTTTACCATCGGGGAATATCACGTGATCGACCTGTGGCTTGATGTTGTCCCACTGGCATTTCGCTTCCAGTCCGGCGACGTCGATCTCGTTGTCGAAGTGACCGATGTTGCAGACTATGGCCTGATTCTTCATGGCCTGCATGTGATCATGCGTGATGACGTGGAAATTGCCGGTGGCCGAGACGAACAGATCGGCCTTGGGCGCGGCCTCTTCCATGGTGACGACGCGAAAGCCTTCCATCGCGGCCTGCAAGGCGCAGATAGGATCGATTTCGGTGACCCATACGGTGGCGCCCAGCGCCCGCAGGCTTTGCGCGCAGCCCTTGCCGACGTCGCCATAACCGGCGACCAGCGCGATCTTGCCGGCGATCATGACGTCGGTAGCGCGCTTGATGCCGTCCACCAGCGATTCGCGGCAGCCATACAGGTTATCGAATTTGGACTTGGTGACCGAGTCGTTGACGTTGATCGCGGGAAACGGCATGCTGCCGGCTTTCTCCATCTCGTACAGGCGCAACACACCGGTTGTAGTCTCTTCGGTCACACCGCGGATGGCCCTGCCCAGCTTGCTGTACCAGCCGGGCTTGCTGTCCAGCCGCTTTTTAATGGCGGCATACAGCGCGCGTTCTTCTTCGCTTTTGGGTGAGTTCAGCACGGACGGGTCCTTTTCCGCCTTGCCGCCCAGGGTCACCAGCATGGTCGCGTCGCCGCCGTCGTCCAGAATCATGTTGGGCGCGCCCCCATCGCTCCATTCGAAAATACGATGCGTAAACTCCCAGTACTCGTCCAGGCTTTCGCCCTTGAACGCGAACACCGGCACGCCGGAGTCAGCGATGGCCGCCGCGGCATGATCCTGCGTCGAATAAATGTTGCACGACGCCCAGCGGATGTCGGCGCCCATGGAGCGCAAGGTCTCGATCAACACCGCCGTCTGAATGGTCATGTGCAGGGAACCCGCGATGCGGGCGCCGGCAAGCGGCTGCTGCGCCTTATACTTTTTGCGCAACGCCATCAGACCCGGCATCTCGGTCTCGGCGATATTCATCTCCTTGCGGCCCCATGCAGCCAGCGAAATATCGGCAATCTCGAAATCGTTGCGTAGTTCTTCTGCGGTTTGACTCATTAGGTTTATGCTCCTGCCATTTCTGCGGTTCGTTTGAGGCCGGCGGCTTCGCTTAACGCCGCGGCCCGGTCGGTTTTTTCCCAGGTGAAAGATTCTTCTTCGCGCCCGAAGTGGCCATAGGCCGCGGTGGGCTGGTAGATGGGATGCAACAGGTTCAGCATCTGGATGATGCCGTAGGGACGCAGGTCAAAGTGCGCGCGCACCAGTTGCTCAATCCTGCGGTCGTCGATGCGCCCGGTACCGAACGTGTCTACGCTGACCGAGGTCGGTTCGGCTACGCCGATCGCATACGAAATCTGGATTTCGCAGCGGGACGCAAGTCCGGCGGCGACGATATTCTTGGCCACATAGCGCCCCGCGTAGGCCGCCGAGCGGTCGACCTTGGACGGGTCCTTGCCGGAAAACGCGACGCCGCCATGTCGCGCCATGCCGCCGTAGGTGTCGACGATGATTTTGCGCCCGGTGAGTCCGCAATCGCCCATGGGTCCGCCGATCTCGAATTTGCCTGTAGGATTGATGTGGTATTTGGTATCCCGGGAAAGCCATTCCTGCGGCACCACCGGCTTGATGATTTCTTCCATCACCGCTTCTTTGAGATCTTTCTGTGAAATTTCCGGGCTGTGCTGGGTCGAGAGCACCAGAGCGTCCACGCCGACCGGCTCGTGGTTCTCGTAGCGGAAGGTGATCTGACTCTTGGCGTCTGGCCGCAGCCACTTGAGCTTGCCGTTCTTGCGCACCTCGGACTGACGCTTGACCAGTCGGTGCGCATAGGTAATCGGCGCCGGCATCAGGACATCGGTCTCGCTGCTGGCGTAGCCGAACATCAGCCCCTGATCGCCCGCGCCCTGATCCTCTTTCTTCTGACGATCCACGCCTTGCGCGATGTCCGGCGACTGTTTGCCCAGGGCGTTGATAACCGCGCAGGTCGTGGCGTCGAAACCCATGTCGGAACTGGTGTAGCCTATCGCCTTGACCGTCTCCCGCACCAGCGCCTCGAACTCAACGATGGCAGTCGTGGTCAGTTCGCCCGCCAGCATGACCATCCCGGTCTTGACGAGGGTTTCACAGGCAATGCGTGCGTTCGGGTCCTGCGCGACAATGGCGTCGACGATGGCATCGGAAATCTGATCGGACATTTTGTCTGGATGACCCTCGGAGACCGACTCCGAGGTGAATAGATAGGCTTTGCTCATGGTGAGTTCCAGTGTCTTATTAAGTGACGGTCGATGCTGCCCGCGATTGACTCTAGCGGGCACGCACGTCAGCATCGAATTCGAGTGTGCGCTCTTGCCGAGGAATGATCGGAGCTGGAGCAACAACGACGCAGCCGGTGGAGGCGTGTCTACAAATCGCCGCGTGAACAGCGGTGTTTTCGGCGCCGGTGGTGCGGGAAACGCCGGAAAAGTTTGGAAGTATAAACAATGACGCCGTGAATTGCATCCCGCGCGCGAAGCTCGCAGACAAGGCCACCGCCCCGGTTGACAAGCGCATGCAAGCGTTGCGGGCGTATTCACCCACCGCCGTGCATGCGGCGCGATGCGCCTTAATCCACCCTACAAGAGCTAAGGCGATCCTGTAACGGGTCGGCTTTTAGAAGGAGGTACCAATGGCGAAACTGGAAACCCCGGTGTGCGATTTTGGCAGGCCCGCGATCGATTTCGATCTGCTGGGTGTCGATGGCGAGCGCTGGTCGCTCGCGCGCAGTCGCGGCTCCCGCGGGCTGCTGGTGATGTTCATCTGCAATCATTGTCCCTACGTCAAGGCCGTGCGGGAGAGGTTGGTGCGCGACGCGCGCGAGCTTTCACCACTCGGGGTCAACGCGGTGGCGATCATGTCCAACGATCCCGCGGATTACCCGGAAGACTCATACGAGAACATGCGGCGAATCGCGCGCGATTTCAGTTTCCCGTTCCCCTATCTGCTGGACGACAGCCAGGCCGTCGCGAAAGCCTATGGCGCTGTATGTACGCCGGACTTTTTCGGTTACAACGCCGCGCTGGCACTGCAATACCGCGGCCGGCTGGATGCGAGCGGCAAACAGGCCGCGCCGGATAATGTACGCCGCGAATTGTTCGAGGCGATGCGGCAGGTCGCGGAAACAGGCCGCGGGCCGGAAGCGCAGACCCCCAGCGTGGGTTGCTCGATCAAGTGGCGCGCCGGGAGTTAAGCGCCCGCCTCGCGCTACGCGCGCCTTGCCGGGAATGATGGCCTGAGCCACAATGCCGGATTTTAACCTGCCGCAAAACGCGATGCCATCCAGACGCACCCTCGCCAACGCCATACGCGCGCTCGCGATGGACGCCGTGCAACGAGCCGGTTCGGGGCATCCCGGTATGCCGATGGGCATGGCCGATATTGCCGAGGTGTTGTGGAACGATTTTCTGCGGCATAACCCGGCGGATCCCACCTGGGTCGACCGTGACCGGTTCGTGGTCTCCAACGGGCACGGGTCGATGCTGCTGTACGCATTGCTGCACCTGGCCGGTTACGACCTGCCAATCGAAGAACTCAAGCGATTCCGCCAGTTGCACTCGCGCACGCCGGGTCACCCCGAATACGGGATCACACCTGGCGTGGAGACTACCACCGGCCCGCTGGGGCAAGGCTTAAGCAACGCGGTGGGCATGGCGCTGGCCGAGAGCATGCTGGCGGCGCGTTTCAATCGTCCCGGTCATACCATCGTCGATCATCATACGTACGTGTTCATGGGCGACGGTTGT
>JACCYU010000189.1 GCA_013696315.1 Gammaproteobacteria bacterium
CCGATGAACGCGACCGCGGCGAGTCCCACCATAACCACGTTCTTGAGCGCCCGCGAGCCGATCCTGATCACGGCCTGCACCACCACGGCGAGCACCGCGGGTGTCAGTCCGAAAAACAGCGCCTGCACCATGCTAATTTCTTGATAATCCGCATAGAGAATACTCAACACGAGAATCGAGACGAAACCCGGCAGCACGAAAAGGATTCCCGCCACCAGCCCGCCCGCGGTTCGGTGCAGCAGCCAGCCGATGTAGATGGCGAGCTGCTGCGCCTCGGGTCCCGGCAGGAACATGCAGTAGTTGAGCGCGTGCAGAAAGCGATTCTCGTCGATCCAGCGTTTTTCCTCGACCAGAATCCGGTGCATGGCCGCGATCTGTCCAGCCGGACCGCCAAAGCTCAGCAGCGCCACCCTCACCCATACACGGAATGCCTCGGCAAAGGACACAGTACGTGCACGTCCGTTTTGTGGTGATGCGGGTGAATCGGCGTCAGCCGTGAGGCTTGTCGTCTCGCTCATTTCTAAGTTCTCGCCATGGGAGTTGATACCAATGTTTTGTTACAAGTTTTGCTGCGCCTTGGCCTGATACGGTCAGACTGATGCTGGCGCGGGTGCGAAGGCGGTATAGAGGCAATTCAGCACCGGCGTCATCTCGGCGAGCAGGCAATCATCGTTCGCGCAGCGCTCGCGCGCGCCAGTGAGGATGGTTTCGAACCCGGCCGCTTCGGGTACTGGACGGCCGCCTACGTCCAGGTGATGCACGAGATCGGCGATGCGCGCCAGCGCCGGATCGCTCTCCAATCCGAAGCTGGCTATGAGCATCTCGAAGGTGACTCGATCGTCGACATGAGTAAATATAGCGCCGTCGAAATCGAAGCCGAGGGCGTTTGATGGGCACTCCGCGGGGTTCGCCAGCCACACAAATTGCGCCTCGGGATCGATAAACGAGCGGATAAGCCACGCGCTGGCGACCCGATCCACCCATAAGCGCCTGCGCGTAGCCCACACTCGGCCTTGATAGTGCGCCTTGTCCAGCCGCTCCATCTCCCGTTGCGCAGCCTTCGGCTCATTCGGCGCAAAACGCCGCAAAATCATCGCTTCGGCTTCCTGTAGTGCCCGACTGGCCTGCTCTTTGGCCGCGCCGGGAAAATAGTCGACGGCGCCGAGGCTACGGAAGTCACGCCGCAAGGATTTCAGCGCGCGTCGCGCCTGTGGTTCCGTCCACTTGGATAATCCGGCATGGAAGTGAGCAACCGCCTCTATCAGGTCCTTGTACTGATCACCGCGGTCAAACATCGCGCGAAACGCTTGTTCCTCCTCGACGCTCTGCGTCTTGACGTCCAGCAGATACGCAGTTCCCTTCAGCTCCAACACACTTTGCGTCTGCTCCTCCAGCGCCTGGCGTAATGGCTCACGCGCTGGAAGCAGATACACCCCGTCGCGCATCACCGCGGCGCCTAGACCCCTAAGTGCGCGCCATAAGCGAATACGCCGCGTACCGCTTTGGCCCGGTGCGCTGGTGATAAACAAGAGCCACGTTAAATCATGGTCATTTCTCATTTGTAATATATGCTACAGCTAACGTAACAGACGTTACAAGACTTTTATGCTAAAGGCTTCCGAGCCAAAAAACTGACTTACAGGCAATGTAAGACGCGCTACTGGATTGCGATTGACAGTCTGGACGAGTGTGCCGTACATTCTCCGGTGGCGAGCGCCTCCCTTCATCACAGTCCGCAACGTTTTTATCGACCCGCCCAATGTTAAAGCATCGAACTGCTCTGTCGTCTTGCCTGATGCTGGCGCTGCTCGTCGTGCAGGTCGCGGGGCTTCATTGCCACGTTAAACAGCCGGCGGGCCCGCGAAAATCGGAGGCGGCGGTTCATGTTCAGCATTTCGGAACGTCCGGCGCTTGTCATGAGGATGCCTGCGAGCGAGATCTCTCCATCCCCGGATTCTGGAAAAGCGCCGGCCAGAGCTGGAATATGCTTGCGCTGCTGGCGGTTACCTTTGTCTTTTTACTGCCATTGCTCGGACGCAGTACCGTCGTCCCTGAAATCGCCGAACGCCTTTTCTACCACCACCCGATCTTCCTGCGGCCACCCTTGCGCGCGCCACCCCGCTAAGCCTCCACTGTAGTTTTTTACTCCTGCATCCGGTTATCGCGCTCAGGCGCGGGCCCATGCCTGTGGAGGCATTATGTCTTGTTCTTTCAGTTACGTTCGCGGTCCGTTCGCGTTGCGCGGGTTTATCATCGCGTTCTCGCTGAGCGCGGCGCTCGGCGTCCGCGTTCATGCGCAGGAAGCCTCGGTCGGCGCGTTGACGTTGACCGACGCCGTCGCACTCACTCTGGCAAGAAATCCCGAATTGCAGGCCGGTGGCTACACGTTGCGCGCGGCGGATGCGTTCATCGACGAGGCGGGCCTGTCGCCGCCGCTGGTCGCGGGCGGAGAGATCGAAAACTTTGCCGGCACCGGAAACCTGAGCGGCGCGCAGGGCGCGGAGACGACCCTGCAGTTAAGCCGCGTCATCGAACTGGGCGGCAAGCTGGATGCGCGCGTGCTAGCGGCAGGCGAGGCGCGCGCACTGGCGGCGGTGGAACGGCAGGCGCTCCGGCTGGACGTGCTGGCCGAGGTCGCGCGCCGCTTCACACACGTGGTATCGGATCAGGAGCAACTCGCGCTCACGCGGCGCGCCACCGAACTTGCCGAGCGGACGCTGGATCTCACCGCGGAGCGCGTGGCGGTCGGTCGGGCGCCCGTGACGGAACAGAATCGCGCCGAGATCGCGCTGGCTCGCGCGCGCATCGACGAGGAACACACCAAGCATTAGCTACTTAGCTCGCGGCTAGACCTGTCCGTGTTGTGGGGTGAGACCGAACCTGCTTACGCGGCGGCGGGCGCGCTTTACGCGCTTCCGATGGTGCCGGAATTCCCGAAGCTCATCGCGAATATCGAAAAAAACCCGGATCTGGCGAGTTTCGTTAACGTGCGGCGTCTCAACGAAGCGCGCCTGCGCCTGGCCGAGACCCAACGCACGCCGGACGTGCAGTTCACCGGCGGTGTGCGGCGGCTGGAAACCTTCGACGACCAGGCGCTGGTGTTCTCGCTGTCCGTCCCGCTCGGCATGAACCAGCAGGCCGCGCCCGACATCGCCGCCGCCTCCGCCGACTACGCTAGAGTCGAATTCGATGCCATGGCCAAACGGCTGGAACTGCGAGCGCTGCTGTTCGGCATCTATCAGGAGCTGCTGCATGCCCGCACGGAAGCGGAGACTCTGCGCAACGACGTGCTGCCGCAGGCCGAAGAAAACCTGCGCCAGACCGAGGCGGGATTTCAGGCCGGGCGTTATTCGTTTCTGGAACTGACTGTGGCGCAGGCGGAGCTTTTGGACATTGAGCGCGAAGCGATCCAGGCGGCGCGCAATTATCACGATTTCGTGATCGAGATCGAGCGCCTGACCGGCGGCGCGGTGACGCGATGAGAGGCGTGGGCATTATGAGGGGAATAGCAGGTTTTGTTTTCTTGTTGGGAACGTTGCTCGCCGGTTGCGGCGCGCCGCCGGAACCGAACGATCAAGGCGGGAGCAAAGCGTCTCATGGCGAAGGCGAGCATGCTGAGGAAGCCGAAGGCCCACACGGGGGCAAGCTGTTGCATGAGGGGCCGCTCGAGCTCGAAGTGACGGTCTATGAGCAGGGCGTGCCGCCCGAATTTCGCGTTTACGCACATCGCAACGGCCAACCGGTGCCGCTCAAACAGGTGAACCTCACCATGGAGATCACGCGTCTTGGCGGTGAGACGGATCGTTTCTCCTTTTCGCCGCAAGGGAATTATCTGGTAGGCAAAGGCGAGGTGCGCGAGCCCCATTCCTTCGACGTGCGCGTGCAGGCGGCGCATGAGGGCCGCGAATATTCATGGAATTACGCGTCCTACGAAGGCCGCACCACGATCGCGCCAAAAGCCGCCGAAGCCGCCGATATCGAGGTGAACCAGGCCGGACCCGCGATCATCCATGAGACATTGGCGCTCACCGGCTCGATTCACATGATCCCCGAACGCCTCGCGCACGTGCGCGCCCGATATGCGGGCGTGATCCGCTCAGTCAATGCGCGCCTCAACGACACGGTCAAGGCCGGGGACGAACTGGCCAGCGTGCAAAGCAACGAGAGCCTGCAAACTTATGCCGTTACCGCGCCGGTCGACGGCGTGGTGCTGGAGCTCGACGCCACCGCCGGTGAGGCAACCGGCGGCGAAGAAATGTTCGTCATCGCCGACCTCTCGAAAGTATGGGCGGAGCTGGATTTGTTCGCGCGCGACATGACGCGCATTCAGGTTGGCCAGCGTGTACGCATCAAAAGCCTGGACGGCGTCCGGTCCGCGCAAGGTCGTATCGAAATGCTGTCACCCACCGCCTCGACACTCAGCCAGAGCGTGCGCGCCCGCGCGGTACTGGACAATCGAGACGGACAATGGCGGCCCGGTCAGTTCGTGCGCGGCGTAATCACCGTTGCCGAGACCCTGGTGCCGCTGGCGGTAAGGCGCGCGGCCATACGGCAGTTCCGGAATTTCCAGGTGGTGTTTGCGCGCGTGGGCGACACCTACGAGGTGCGCATGCTGGAGCTGGGGCGGCGCGGGGCGGCGCACGTTGAAGTGAAAGGCGGTCTCGCACCCGGCGAAACCTACGTCGTCAGGAACAGCTATCTGATCAAGGCCGACATCGAGAAGTCCGGCGCTTCGCACGATCATTGAGGACTCCGCCATGTTAGACACAATCATTCGTTTCGCCATCAATCAGCGCTGGCTGATCATGCTGCTGGCCGCCGCCAGCGCCGCGCTGGGTGTGTACAACTATCACCGCCTGCCGATCGACGCGGTGCCGGACATCACCAACGTGCAGGTGCAGATCAACTCGCAAGCGCCGGGGTACGCGCCGATCGAGGCCGAGCAGCGCATCACCTATCCGGTCGAGCTGGCGATGGCCGGTTTGCCGAATCTCGACTACACGCGCTCACTCTCGCGCTACGGCTTGTCGCAGGTCACAGTCGTATTCGAGGAAGGCACCGATATTTACTTCGCGCGCCAGCAGATCAGTGAGCGCCTGCAAACCTTGAGCGGCGAACTGCCGCCTGGAGTGCAACCGGAGATGGGGCCGATCGCCACGGGGCTGGGCGAGATTTTCATGTATGTGGTCGAAGCCGAACCCGGCGCGCGCACTGACGACGGCCGGCCGTACAACGCAATGGATCTGCGTACCGTGCAGGACTGGATCGTGCTGCCTCAACTGCGTCAGACGCAAGGCGTGATCGAGGTCAACACCATTGGCGGCTACGAGCAGCAGTATCACGTCACGCCCGATCCCACCATGCTACTGGCCTTCGATCTCACCTTGGACGACGTGGTCGCGGCGTTGAACCGCGACAACGTCAATGTTGGCGCGGGCTACATCGAGCGCCAGGGCGGTCAATATCTGATCCGCGTACCGGGCATGGTGGATAACATGCAAGGCATCGAGAACATCATTCTCGCGCGCCGCGACGGGCTGGTAATCACCGTTGCTGACGTGGCCCAGGTCGGTTTCGGCGAGGATCTGCGCACCGGCGCGGCGACGCAGGATGGCGATGAAGTGGTGCTGGGCACAGCCATGATGCTGATGGGCGAGAACAGCCGCACGGTAGCGGCAGCCGTGGGGGAGAAGTTACAGGAAATCAATCGTTCGCTACCCGAGGGCGTCAAGGCGCGAGCGGTTTACGATCGCACCACTCTGGTCGACAAGACCATCGAGACTGTGCGCAAAAATCTGCTCGAAGGCGCGCTGCTGGTCGTGGCAGTGCTGTTCCTGCTGCTCGGCAACCTGCGCGCGGCGCTGATCACCGCCATGGTCATCCGTTGTCCATGCTGTTGACCATCACCGGCATGGTCGAGAACGAGGTCAGCGCGAATCTGATGAGTCTGGGCGCGCTGGACTTCGGGTTGATCGTGGACGGCGCGGTGATCATCGTCGAGAACTGCATCCGGCGGCTGGGCGAAGCGCAAAAGAATGGCCAGTTGCTCAACCGGCCAGAGCGCTTTCAGGTGGTGCGCGACGCCACCCGCGAGGTGATCCGCCCAGCCATGTTCGGCGTGTTTATTATTACGGTGGTGTATCTGCCGATCTTCAGCCTGAGCGGAGTCGAGGGCAAGATGTTTGATCCCATGGCCGCCACCGTAGTCATGGCGCTGAGCGCGGCGCTGGTGCTGTCGCTAACCTTCGTGCCGGCAGCGGTCGCGATATTTGTCACCGGCAAGGTGAGCCACCGCGAGAACTGGCTGATGCGCGGCGCGAGAGCAGTCTACAGACCGCTGCTACGCTGGTCGCTCGCGGGGCGCTGGGTGGTCGCACCGCTCGCCGTAGCGCTGGTTGTCGCCAGCGGGCTGCTCGCCACGCGCATGGGCGCGCAGTTCATTCCCAATCTGGACGAGGGCGACATCGCTCTGCACGCGCTGCGCACCCCCGGCACGTCCTTGACCCAGTCGATCGGCATGCAGACCGAGCTGGAGGAAACCATTCAGGCGTTCCCGGAAGTGGATCGCGTGTTCAGCAAGATTGGCACGCCGGAGGTCGCAACCGACCCCATGCCACCCAGCGTGGCGGACACCTTTGTCATCATGAAGCCGCGCGGTCAGTGGCCCAATCCGGACAAGTCCAAGGACAAACTGGTGGCGGAGGTGCGGGCGGCCGTGGAGAACGTGCCCGGCAACAACTACGAATTCACTCAGCCCATCCAGATGCGCTTCAACGAGTTGATCTCCGGCGTGCGCGCCGAGGTCGCGGTCAAGATCTACGGCGATGAGTTCGCGCAACTGATTGAACTGGGCGAAACCATCGAGGGCATCACGAGTCAGGTTCCCGGCGCGGCGGATGTACGTACCGAACAGGCGACCGGACTGCCGCTGCTGAGCATCGAGCCGAACCGCCAGGCGCTGTATCGCTATGGCCTGGACATCGCCAGTCTTCAGAACACGGTGCAGATTGCGCTGGGGGGCCGCGAAGCCGGGCAAATTTTCGAGGGCGACCGGCGCTTTCCGCTGGTGGTGCGGCTGCCGGAAAATATGCGTACGGACGTGGATACGATCCGGCGGCTGCCGATTCCGCTCCCGCAAGATGGACAAGCGGGTGGAATGCAAATCGCCGCCTTCGGGCATGCGGAAGCGGCCAATTACATTCCGCTGTCAGAAGTCGCCCGGGTGCGTAACGTGATCGGGCCCAATCAGATTACCCGAGAGAACGGCAAGCGCTTCCTGGTCGTGACCGCCAACGTGCGCGGGAGCGACATCGCCTCTTTCGTGGAGGATCTTCAAGCCCGCATACGACAGCAGGTACAGCTGCCGGCGGGCTACTGGCTGGATTACGGTGGCACCTTCGAAAGCCTGATTTCCGCCACACAGCGATTGCAAATCGTAGTGCCGGTCGCGCTGGCGATCATCTTCGCGCTGCTGATCTCGGCGTTCGGCAACGTTCGCGATGCCTTGATCGTATTCACGGGCGTGCCGCTGGCGCTGACCGGTGGCATCGCGGCACTTTGGTTACGCGGCATTCCGCTGTCGATCTCCGCCGGTGTGGGTTTTATCGCGTTATCTGGCGTGGCGGTGCTGAACGGACTGGTAATGCTGTCCTTTATCCGCGAACGCGGCGCGGATGGTCTGGCGCTAAACGAGGCCATCATCGACGGCGCGCTCACGCGCCTGAGGCCAGTGCTGATGACCGCGCTGGTGGCAAGCCTTGGTTTCGTGCCAATGGCGTTCAACGCAGGCACCGGCGCCGAGGTGCAGCGGCCGCTGGCCACAGTGGTGATCGGAGGCATCATCTCGTCGACGATACTGACCTTGCTGGTGCTACCGGCGCTGTATCGACTCGCGCACCATGGTAGGCCGCTTAAGGCGGAAGACGAGCTGTTCACTGATATGCCACAAAATCCATCGCAGCAAGCCTAGCCATCCATGGTCCACACCCACGAACATGCGCACGCGCAAAACGGCAGCCAGCGCCGTCTGCTCGCCGCGCTGGTATTGACTAGCGCCTTCGCGATCTTCGAAGCAGCAGTGGGCTGGTTTTCGGGATCGCTTACATTGCTGGGCGATGCGGGACACATGCTCACGGACTCGGCTGCCGTGGGCATTGGCGTGGCGGCGGCATGGCTGAGTCAAAAACCGCCTTCCGCCCGCCATTCCTATGGCTTCAAGCGGGCCGAGATTATCGGCGCGCTCATCAACGTGCTGTTTATGGTCGCGATCGTGGTCGCCATCGGCATCACCGCGATCGATCGGTTGTTAGAGCCGCAACCGGTGGCCGGCTTAGCGGTCATTATCGTCGGATTCGCCGGATTACTGGTCAACCTGCTCGCCGTGTGGGTGCTGCGCGGCGACAGTGAAAGCCTCAACGTGCCCGGCGCGCTGCTGCACGTATTCGGCGATCTGCTGGGCTCCGTCGCCGCGCTCGCGGCGGGCGCGGTGATCTGGTGGACAGGCTGGATGCCCATCGATCCCATCCTGTCGATCTTTATCGGTTTGCTGATCCTTGTCTCAAGTGTTCGCCTGCTGCGGGAGATCTTGCACGTACTGATGGAAGGCGTGCCGCCGCACGTGGATCTGGACGAGGTCGCGCGCGCGATGGTGTCCGTAAACGACGTTGTATCCGTACATGATCTGCACGTCTGGTCGCTAGGTTCGCGCGCGTGCGCGTTGTCAGCACACGTGCGGATTACGGACATGCGCTGCTGGCCGACAGCGCTCGATCTGCTCAAGAACATGTTGGGCAACCGGTTTGCGCTAACGCATACGACCTTGTAACCCGAGACCACGGCACGAGATGAATGCCGCGAATCTTCCTGCGGGCCGGAATTCCGCGAGTGCGGGGACGCTAGCCGAGTAGGCTTTGCGAAGACGCACGACACGTAACCAGCGTCCGCCAACTAAATAGGCGCGCACCGTTTCGAGTGCGAGTCCGGCGATCAGCGCGAGCTTCATACGATCGAATGAGCGAAGAATGGAATGCCTTTGTGCAATCACGACAACGAATCAGACCACAAGCCGCTAAGTCGCGAACGCGCCGTCACGCTCAAAGTGGTTCTGGTTATTAACGCAGCGATGTTTCTGGCCCTCGGCACGGCGTGTTTGTGGGCGGACTCCTCGGCGCTGCTTGCCGATTCCGCAGATAATCTGGGCGACGCGTTCGTCTATGCCATCAGCCTGTTCGTCGCGTATCGAAGTCTGCGCTGGCGGGCAGGCGCGGCATTTGTCAAAGGGCTCGTGCAACTCGCATTCGGCCTTGGGATCATCATCGGCATCGTCATAAAGCTGCTGGGGCACCACGAACCGGCAGGGCTCGCGATTATGGCTGTGGCCGCGGTCGCGCTGATCGCCAATCTGATTTGTCTGATGCTGCTGCAACGTCATCGCGGCGAAGACGTGAACATGCGCTCGGTATGGATGTGCTCGCGCAACGACGTGATCGGCAACGCGGCCGTCATTGTCGCCGGCGGCGCCGTGTGGTTGGCGGGCAGCTCGTGGCCGGACTTGATCGTGGCCGCGTTGCTGGCGTTGGTGTTTCTGCACACCTCGTACGACGTGCTGCGCGGCGCATCCCGTGCCTGGCGTACCGGTGCGCGTCCTTCGTAAGTTCCGGGTCGAACACGCCATTACCGACTCGTCTTGATCCTGTGCATGGCAAGCGCTTCGTCGAAAGGTTTGTCATCGCAGCAGGCGCGCAGCGTGGCGCACGGATTCAAAGATAATGCCGGGCAAGCGTATTGACACTGATGGTCGGGTGTGGGGCTAGACTAGTCGTACGGTCAGGAGGTTTACATGCATCGCGAACACTTGAGCGATTGGCAGCACGCTCACAGCTTTGGTCAGGATCAGCTACGGTCCGGCGAGCGGCGCACCTGGATCGTGATCGGACTCACCACCGCGATGATGGTGTGGGAGATCATCGCCGGGACCGTCTACGGATCGATGGCGCTGCTGGCGGATGGCTTGCACATGGGTTCTCATGCCACGGCTTTGGGCATCACGGCCTTTGCTTACTTCTACGCGCGCCGGCACGCACATGATCGGCGCTTCAGCTTCGGTACCGGCAAAGTCAATGCTCTGGGCGGATTCACGGGCGCGGTGCTGCTAGCGGGGTTTGCGTTGATGATGGCGGCGCAGAGCATCGATCGCTTGTTCAATCCGGTTGCGATCGCCTTCAACAGCGCCATCCTGGTGGCCATCATCGGTCTGATGGTCAACAGTGTGTGCGCGCTGATTCTTAAAGACCATGATCACGATCGTCACGGTCATGTGCACGCCCACCAGCACGACCACGTAAGCCACGGTCACTCGGATCACAACTTGCGATCGGCCTATCTGCACGTGCTGGCCGATGCGCTCACCTCGCTGCTCGCTATATTTGCATTGCTCGCGGCTAAATATTTCGGCTTGTATTGGATGGACCCGATGATGGGCATGGTCGGCGCGGCGCTAGTCACGCGCTGGTCGTGGGGCCTGCTGCGCGATACGAGCGGCGTGCTGCTGGATCGACAAGCGCCCGACACGCTTTGTCAGTCAATCCGCGATCGTATCGAAGCCGATCGCGACACGCGGATCAGTGATTTGCATGTCTGGTCGATCGGGCCGAGCCTTTACGCCGCCGCGATCGTCATCGTCGCCCATCATCCAAAGTCCCCGCAACATTACAAAAGCATGGTTGCCGCGACACCGTCGTTGGTGCATGTGACCATTGAAGTCGATATTTGCGAATAACAGGCCCGCGTTTGCAGGCTAGAGTGCGAAGAGCACTTCCTGACACGCGTTCTCGCATTGGCCACAAACCCCGCATTCGTCACCACCACTTGCAAGCCTGTATGCAGCGCCTAAATCCACGCGCGTCAGGTTTGCGTCATAGCCAGCGTGGCGCGATAAAATGCGGCCGGTGGTCTGCTGCACCGCGAGTTAGAGCGACAGGCTGAGTGGTAGCACCCGTGAACTTTGCCGCGGTGGCAGCCTCTACAATGAAGATGTCCGCATGCGCGTGGCAGAAACTGGAAAAGAGCTGTATAAGCGTACACCTATGACGCTCTCTCACCACCATCCTTGGATCCGCCGGCTTGTGGCTGCGGTGTTCCTGGCCGTCGCCGGACTGGTGCCGGTGAAGGTGGTGTTTGCTTGCGCGATGATGGAGCAAATCTCGGCGCAGTGCTGCTGCGATGAAGAGCATCATGGCTCCCCTGCATCTGAAGACGCTTTGTCAGGTGATCGCTGCTGTGGGGTAGTCGCAGATCACGAAAGTATTGATCTCGGCGCCACTGCGGAATCGGTAGCCAAGCAGCCGATCAAGAAGCTCTGGGACAGCTCTCCGGATCTTGCCACCGCGCCTCCGCCGCTGGCCGCTACTCACCAGTTTTTCTCGACCTCCCACGTATCTTTTCTTCCCGAGCCGCGATCTCTAAACGGCTCCCGTCTGTACTTGCTCACAGCGCGTCTGCGCCTATAAACCGCCTCGCCGCTCGGCGCCGTTGCGCATCCGAGCGGTCTTTGACGATCTGCGGCATCAATGCCGTAGTGCTGTTACGTCATTGCTATGAGGCGTGTCATGAACATTCGAACTATCGCCGCGTTCCGCCGGTTGAGCCGGAACACCCTGTTTGCCGCTTTGCTGGGCACTACCGCCTTCCAGTCGGAGGCCCGCCCAGTTCTTCCGCTCCTCTTTGGTTCGCCGGAAGTCAGCGCCAGTACTGAGCCCGCCGATACGCGTCTGTGGCGCTATGTGCCGCTTGGACCACGAGGCCGTTATATACCGGTGGAGGGTTCTGAAGCGAGAGAACCGGCGCCCTACCGAGAGGTTGAACGCTGGGTTGGTCCGCGCGGCACCGTACCTATTCATCGCGACGACTAGGTCTTAGGCGCCTAGCTAAAGGAGGACAAAAACAGTGATAACAGTAAATCTCACCTTTTGTGCGGTCGTCGCTAGCGCGATAGTGCTGAGCGGATGCGCGTCCACACCAGTCTCATCGAAAGATGAGGTCCACCTTGGATGTAGAACCGCGAAGCCGCTCACGTGCGATCACATACCATCGAGAGATGCACACGACATCGGCGGGCGGAGTTTCATCTCTCACCCGTGGCTTAAGGACAAGCCCTGGCTGAGCGAAATCGTTCTACCAAACTACTGAGCCGATCGGTCACAGCCCACACGGGTTTTCGTTGATGAAAATGGAGATGTCCTTATGCACCCGCAACGCGTCGTAGCTGCCTGCCTGTTGACAGTTTTTTCCCTACCCATAGTGGCTGCCGATTCGCTTTCGGGCACGAAACTGCTCAGGTCGCAACAACTGGTAAAGGCTGTGCTGGCGCGCAATCCCAGCCTTCCTGCGTTGCGCGCCGCCGCGCAGGCGGCGGTATCGCGCATCGAGCCTACCGGAGCTCTGGAAGATCCCACGGTCGCCTTCGCTCTAGCGCCTCAAACCATAACCGGGGAACGCCTGAGCCAGAGCATCAGGCTCAGTCAGGCGATTCCCTGGCCGGGCACGCTTACGCTGCGCGCGGATGCCGCACGCGATGAGGCCGTGGCAGCCAGTCAGGACTTGGCGGATCTGCGGCTTGAGATCATCGCCGCGACGAAGGCAGGTTTCGCCGAGTGGTACTACGTGCATCAGGCGCTCGCCATTAACGAGGCCAATCGGGATTTGTTGATCGAGCTGCGCAACGTGGCCGAGACGCAGTACGCCGCTGGGCGAGCCACGCAGCAGGACGTCATCCAGGCCGAACTGGAGCACGCGCGGCTCTTGCATGAGGCGCTTGCGCTCGAGCGGCAGCAGCGCTCGATACAAGCGCAGCTCAACGCTCTGCTCAACCGCGCGCCCAGCGAGTACCTGGCGCCGCCCGCGGAGTTGGCACCTCCTGCCGCGCCACCCGACTTGCAAGTCCTGCAACAGACCGCCATCGAAAATCACCCCGAGATCAAGGGGCTGCAGGCGCAGCTCGATGCGAGCCGCGCGCGCGTCGATTTGGCGGGTAAGGATTTTTATCCCGATTTTGAGATCATGGCCGACTACGACAGCTTCTGGGATGAAGATGACCAACGTTTCACGGTTGGCGTAGGCGTCAATGTGCCGTGGAACCGCAGCAAGTACCGGGCACTGAAGGATGCGGCCCAGGCCGACGCCATGCAGGCGCAATGGGAGCTCGCGGATCGCCGGGCGCAACTGCTCGCGGCGCTCGCGCGCGCCCGCGCCGAGGTGACCGAAACAGTAGACGTAATTGAATTGCATCACGACCTGTTAGTCCCGTTGGCACAGGACAATCTGAATGCTGCGGAGGCTGACTACCGGGCCGGTGGCGGTGACTTCCTCGATGTGATTACCGCCGAAAACCGCAAGCTCATGGTAGAGCTGGAGTTCGCGCGCGCGCTGGCCGATTACGTCCGGAGGCTGGCCGAACTGAAACGCTGGACCGCCGGGAAATGGCCGAGCGGACTACCCAGCGATAGCGAGAGCAACGCAAATGAGTAAACGATCATCGATGTGGTTTGTAGGCCTGGTCGCCTTGGCGCTGGGTGTGGGGATCGGTTCTCAACTGAACGGCTTATTTGACAGCGGTTCAGATGACTCCGGAATGCGGTCTGGCTCCGGAATGACTTCACAAGCGATGGATGATGCGCCGGTGTACCAGTCCGGACCATACAAGGTCAGCGTGGCGGTAAACCCTGAAGCGCCCCAGGTCGGTGACAACAAGCTGATGATCAAGGTCATGGACGCACAGGGCAATCCTGTAGAGGACGCAAACATTCAGGCATTCGGCGAAATGTCGGCGATGGGTGCCATGCCGGCAATGCGTGCGCCTGCCAGTGTGGAGCAGGTCGCGCCCGGTGAATATGCGGGCCCGATGAACATCGAGATGAGCGGCGAGTGGCCTCTGTCGATCAGCATCGAGAAACCCGGCAAAGGCGCGACTGCCTTGAGCTTTGAGATGGCTACGGGCCGTCCCGGTCTGCAGCTCGCCTCCGGCGGGGTCAAGGTCATGTCGGCCGGTGAGATGTCACAGGATGCCGCGGGCGCTAGTGGCGCCAAGCCGACCTATCGCGCCGGCCCGTTCAAGTTTGATGTGACGATAGCGCCAGAGACACCCAGGGTAGGCGAGAACCGCCTGATCATCGATCTGCGCGACAGCCAAGGTAAACCGGTATCCGGCGCACAGATCAAGGCCGTGGCCGAGATGCCGGCCATGGGTGCGATGCCGCCTATGCAGGCGCCCGCCGACTTCAATGAAACCGAACCCGGTCGATACCTCGGCGCCTTCGCGCTATCCATGAGTGGCGAATGGCCATTGTCCGTCCAGATTCGAAAAGGAGGGATGGGTAGCCAGAGGATCAGCTTTGACATGGCCACGGGACGCCAGGGATTGCAGGTCGTCGCGGGCGCAGGGGCCGCAGGTCAGGGTGGGATGCAGTCGATGCAGGAGGTTCCGGCGAACGCAATCAGGGTGGACAGCCGCCGTCGTCAGCTCATCGGCGTAGAGACCAGTAAAGTCGCTTATCGGGATCTTACGCGCACCATTCGCGCCGTGGGGCAAGTCGTTTATGACGAGACCAAGCTTTCTGAGGTGACCTTGCGCTTCAATGGCTGGATTGGGGAGCTCAAGGCTGACTATGTGGGCAAGGACGTCAGAAAAGGCGACGTGCTATTTACCGTTTATGGTCCGGAGTTGCTGGCCGCCCAACAACAATACCTCGAAGTCTTGAGAGGCCGATTCGGCCAGGGCAGCAGACTGGTCGAAGCGGCCCGCAAGCGGCTGCTGTTGTGGGACATGGCGCCGAGCCAGATCGAAGAATTGGAGCAGCGGGGCGAGCCGCTGGATTACGTGCCGATCACGGCGCCGCGCGGCGGCACCGTTGTGGAAAAGCACGTGGTGATCGGCTCGGCCATGATGGCCGGCACAACCCTGATGCGCATTGCCGACCTGTCACAGGTGTGGGTCGAGGCGGAGGTTTACGAGGCCGAGCTGCCGCTGGTTAAGGTTGGCATGCCCGCCGTGGTGACTCTTCCCTACGCGCCGGGCAAGACCTACGAGGCCAAGGTCGATTATGTCTACCCCTACCTTCAAGGCATGACTCGCACCGGCCGCGTCCGGCTCACGTTAAATAACCCGGACGGCGTCCTCAAGCCCGACATGTATGCCGAGGTGAAACTCAAGGCCGATCTCGGGCGCAGTCTCGTGGTGCCAGAGGAGGCGGTTCTGTTCGCGGGTGACAGTCGAGTGGTGTTCGTAGACATCGGCGGAGGCAATCTCAAGCCGCAAAAGATCAAGGCCGGCCAGCAAGCCGGGGACTATATCGAGGTCCTGGAGGGGCTGCGGGCAGGAGACGAAGTCGTTACCTCCGGGAACTTCCTGATCGCCTCCGAGGCGCGCCTGAAGACAGGGATCGCACAATGGTAACGCACGATCACAACGAGCAGACGTTCCTTAAGCGACTGATCGCCTGGTGCGCGCACAACTGGCTGTTGACCATTCTGGTGGTGGCAGCTGCCACCCTGTGGGGCTATCAATCGCTCGCCAACGCACCGCTCGATGCCATCCCCGATCTCTCTGACGTGCAAGTAATCGTCTACACCGACTGGGAGGGACGCAGCCCCGACCTCGTGGAAGACCAGATTACCTATCCTTTGACCACCACGTTTCTGGCGGCGCCGGGTGTGCAGTTCGTGCGCGGCCAGAGCTTCTTGGGGTTCTCCTTCGTTTACGTCATCTTCGATGACGGTACGGACATCTACTGGGCGCGCTCCCGCGTGCTGGAATATCTCAATTCCGCCCAAGGAGAGCTACCCGAAGGCGTGACCCCAACGCTCGGCCCCGATGCAACCGGCGTGGGATGGGTGTATCAGTACGCGCTGCAAGACAAGACCGGCGGCCACAGCCTGGCGGAGTTGCGCAGCATTCAGGACTTCAATCTTAAGTTTGCGCTCGAATCGGTCGAAGGCGTGGCCGAAGTGGCCTCGGTAGGCGGCTTTGAGAAGGAATATCAGGTCAACGTCGATCCCAATAAGCTGGCCTCGTTCGATATCCCGCTGGACAAGGTCATCATGGCAGTGCACGCGTCGAACAACGAGGTAGGCGGTCGGACACTTGAGGTAGCGGAGCACGAGCAGTTCATCCGCGGCCGCGGCTATATCGATTCGACCGCGGATCTCGAGAAGGCGGTGCTAGAGGTGGATAGAGACGGGATTCCCGTCACGCTGGATCAGGTCGCCACCGTGAGTCTAGGCCCCGCCATGTCTCGCGGCCAGTCGGATCTTAACGGCGAGGGCGTGACCGTGGGCGGTATCGTGGTGATGCGCTACGGCGAGAATGCCCTGGACGTTATCGGGGCCGTAAAGCAGCGCCTGAAGGAGGTCGAGGCGAATTTACCCGAGGGCGTCGAAGTCGTTCCAGTCTACGATCGATCAAGCCTCATCAAGCGCGCGATCGATACCCTGGAGCGCACGTTGACCGAGGAGATGATCATCGTGTCACTGGTGATCATCGTCTTTCTTCTCCACGTGCGCTCATCGTTGGTCGCGATCGTGACGCTGCCGATCGCCGTGCTCCTGGCGTTTGTTCCAATGTACTACCAGGGGCTCACCGCGAACATCATGTCGCTGGGCGGCATCGCGGTCGCCATCGGGGCGATGGTGGACGCGGCGATCGCCATCGTCGAGAACGTGCATCGCCGGTTAAGTCTGTGGCAAGCAGGAGACGTTGGCCCGGAAGAAAAGGCCCGCTCGCGTACTGAGGTCATCATCGACGCCATGCAGGAGGTCGGACCCAGCATCTTCTTTGCACTGTTGATCATCACGGTCTCGTTCGTGCCCGTGTTTGCGCTGGAAGGCCAGGAAGGCCGTCTGTTCAAGCCGCTCGCCTTCACCAAGACCTATTCGATGTTCTTTGCAGCACTGCTGTCGGTGACGCTAATCCCGGCCTTGGCGGTGCTGGTGATCCGAGGCAAGATCCGTGGCGATCGTAGTTGGCTGAACCGGATCCTGATTGCGGCTTACCTGCCTGTGGTGCGGTTCGCGATTCGGCTACGGTGGGTCGTGGTCGGTCTGGCGGCCGTCGCCTTGGTATCCATCTGGCCCGCCTATCAGTCGCTGGGCAATGAATTTATGCCGCCCCTGAACGAGGGCAGCATCCTTTACATGCCCACCTCGGTACCGGGTATGTCCATCTCGGAGGCGACCCAAACGTTGCAGACCATGGACCAGATGTTGATGAAGATTCCCGAAGTGGAGCGGGTGTTCGGCAAGGCCGGCCGCTCGACCTCGCCGACCGATCCGGCGCCGCTTGAGATGATCGAGACCAACATCATGCTCAAGCCTGAGAGCGAGTGGCGTGCGGGCATGACCTGGGACCAGCTGATCGCGGAGATGGATGCAAAGCTGCGCTTTCCAGGCGTGCCCAACATCTGGTGGATGCCAATCCAGACGCGCACACAGATGCTGGCAACCGGCATCCGCTCGACCTTGGGGATCAAAGTGTACGGCACCGAGCTCGCGGCCATCGAGGACACCGCGGTAGAGATCGAGCGAGCACTGCTCAAGGATCCGCGCACGGCGCCCTATACGCGCAGCGCCTTCGCCGAGCGTACCACCGGTGGATACTTTCTGGACTTCGATATCAATCGTGCGAGGTCAGCGCGCTTTGGCCTTAATGTGGTAGACGTGCAGGACGTGATCGTCGCGGCCATGGGCGGCAAGGTCGTATCCCAGACGGTGGAGGGGCGCGAGCGCTACAATATCCTGGTGCGTTACGCGCGCGAGTTCCGCGAGGACGTCCAGGCGTTGGAACGGGTACTGATCTCAACCGCGAATGGCGCGCAGATCCCGATCTCGCAGGTCGCGGACATCAAATTTCGCACCGGCCCGCCCATGATCCGCAGCGAGGACGCTCAGCTTCAAGGCATCGTGAGCGTGGACGTCAACGATGACATCGGCGTGCCGGACTACGTTGCGCTGGCAAAGCAAGTGGTGGCGGACAAGGTGGATATTCCAACTGGTTATCGCCTCTCCTGGGCCGGGCAGTTCGAGTATTTCGAACGCGCCAAGCAGCGGCTCAAAATCCTCGTGCCGCTGACCGTGTTCATGATCTTCTTCATGTTGTATTTTCATCGGAAATCGCTGGTCGAGACGCTGATCGTCATGCTCGCCTTGCCATTTTCGCTGGTGGGCAGCACATGGCTGCTCGCCTTATTAGAGTACAAGCTAAGCGTGGCCGTCGCGGTGGGCATGATCGCCGTGTCGGGACTCGCGGTAGAGCTGGGTCTGCTGATGATGCTGTACCTGGACATCGCCTGGCGCCGTCATCGAGCCGAAGGCCGGCTCAATACCCGCGCCGATCTGGCGGAAGCGATCATGGAGGGAGCCGCGCAGCGGCTGCGGCCGAAGCTGATGACCGGTATGGCCTTGTTCATGGGTCTGGTTCCCATCATGTACACCACCAGCACCGGCGCCGATGTGATGAAGCGCGTGGCCGCGCCCATGCTGGGCGGTGTGGCCTCGGCGCTCATTCTGGTACTGCTGGTGTTTCCAGCCATCTTCGCCTTCTGGCGTGGGCGTGGACTGCCTGACGGTGCGTCGCGGCCCGACGAATCCAGAGTTCAGTGATACAGGCGAGCTGCCAGTACAATCGAAAGGCCCGGATTGTCAATGTCGTACCGTACCAGCAATATTATGTGTCCTATAGGCGGCATGTATTGAACATGAATGCATAGTTTATGAAGAACCTGAATGCGTTGAGAGTGCTGCGTGTCGGACTGAATCAACCGGAATTGAACATCGCAATCTTTGCGTTCTTGCTGAACTTTGTCTGGGAGATGTGGCAGCTGCCCTTTTACGAGGGAATAGCAGCAATTCCATATTGGAAGAACCTGTCGGGCTGCACCTTGGCTACCTTAGG
>JACCYU010000190.1 GCA_013696315.1 Gammaproteobacteria bacterium
GGCGCGGCGCGGGGAAGCCCGCGAACTGGTCTTCCAAGGCTATCGAATTATCTATCGCGTTCGCCCCGATCGGGTACAGGTGCTGAACGTGCTGCACGGCAGCCGTGATCTTTCACGCATGAAGCCGAAGCCCTGGAACATAGGCTAGCCCCGTGATCACCCGCTTCTCCTCCCGCCGCACCCGTCTCGATAGCCGTTTTCTCACGGCCCGCCTTAACGGCGCGCGTAGTTATGACCGCATTGCCGGCTATTTTTCTTCTTCGATTATAGAAGTGGCCGGTGAGGCGCTTGAATCCGTGACAGGTCCGGTGCGCATGGTGTGCAATTCGGCGCTGGCTGCGCAGGACGTGCTCATCGCACAACAGGCGGCGCAGGCGGCCATGCGCCGGGAGTGGTGCGAATCGGCGCCCGAGAACCTGGCCCCTGGCGCTAGCGATCGTTTCCACGAGCTGCACAGTTTTCTGGTCGGCGGCAAGCTGAAAGTCCGCGTACTTCCGGACGAACAATTCGGTCTGATCCACGGTAAGGCCGGCGTGATCACCCTGGCCGATGGCGGCCAGACAGCTTTTCTCGGCAGTGTGAACGAATCACTTAGCGCCTGGCGACTCAACTATGAACTGCTGTGGGAAGACGATGCGCCGGAGGCGGTGGCGTGGGTTCAGGAAGAATTCGATGCGTTGTGGGAGTCGCCCTACGCCGTCGCCCTTTCGGAGTTTGTGATTCAGGATATCGAGCGACTTTCCCGCCGCGAGATCGTGGCGAGCGTCGAATCTTGGCGGGGGCATCCGCTGGCGGCCGCACCAATTATCGAGGCGCCGGTTTACCGGCAAGAGGCTGGGCTGTGGGAGCATCAAAAGTACTTTGTAAAACTGGCTTTCGACGCGCATCAGGGGCCGCATGGCGCGCGCTTTGTGTTGGCCGATCAGGTTGGTCTGGGGAAAACGCTGCAACTGGCGATGGCGGCCGAGCTTATGGCGCTGGCAGGAGACAAACCGGTTCTGGTGCTTGCGCCAAAGCCGCTGATCTGGCAGTGGCAGGATGAACTGGACAACCTGCTCGACATGCCATCCGCCGTATGGGACGGCGGGCAGTGGATAACGGAGAACGGCGTTGAGTATCCTTCCGCTGGCCCGGAGGCGATCCGCCGGTGCCCGCGGCGCGTGGGTATAGTTTCCACAGGACTCATCACGGGCGGCTCGGAGATCCGCGACTGGCTGGCGAACATGGCGTTCGAATGCGTCATCCTGGATGAGGCGCATCGGGCCCGCCGCCGAAATCTGTCGCCGGGCCGCGAGTATGACCTGCCACGGCCAAACAATCTCCTCAAGTTCCTTTACGACGTCTCACCCCATACAAAGAGTTTGTTATTGGCCACAGCGACGCCGGTGCAACTGCACCCGATCGAGGCCTGGGACCTGCTGGATGTCTTGAGCAGAGGTTCAGATGCCGTACTGGGCGGCGTAGGTAGCCGCTGGCGCAAACCTGAACCGGCGCTGGACTTGCTGATGGGCAGGGCAGCGACACCCGAAAATGAGCTGGAGATGTGGAACTGGATGCGCAACCCCTTGCCGCCCAGCGCCGAAGGGCCGGATTACAGCGCCTTGCGTCGCAGCCTTGGCCTTGGTGATAGCGATGCATTGGCGCCGGGCGATAGCTTCGACAACCTCCGCGCACCCGACAAAGCAAGGATCAGGCGCGTATTTCCGCGCTTCGTCAAGCGCTCGAATCCCTTCATTCGCCACATCATCCGGCGCACGCGCGAGCATCTGGAGAACACTTTCGATCCGGAAACCGGCGAGCCATATCTCAAGCCGGTGCGCGTGCGTCTGCACGGGGAGCGCGACGAAGACGCCATTGTGCTCCCGCCTTTTCTACATGATGCCTATGCTCTGGCGGAGAAGTTTTGTCATCTACTGGCACAGCGCGCGAATGCCGGTTTTTTCCGCACCTTGCTGTTGCGACGAGTCGGCAGCACCATGGAAGCCGGAAAACGCACCGTGGAGAAGATGCTCGCGGGCTGGGAAGCGCTCGATGATGCGGAGGATGACGAGGAGAGCTTAAGCCGGGTGCGCGCGCTCGCCGCCGATGAACGCGCGATTCTGCAACGGTTCGTTCAGTCGATTGCGGCGAATCAGGCGCGCGATCCCAAATACGCGATAGTACGGCAACGGCTGCTGGACGCGGGTTGGCTGGAACTGGGTTGCATCATCTTCAGCCAGTACTACGATTCGGTGTGGTGGCTCGCGGTTCAGTTGACCCAGGAACTGCCGGAGGAAGACATCGGCATCTATGCGGGCGCGCAGAAATCCGGCGTCATGCGGGGCGGCGCTTTCAGCCGCGTTTCGCGCGACGAGATCAAGCACCGCGTGAGAGACGGGAAACTGCGGCTTCTGTTGGGCACCGACGCCGCATCGGAGGGACTCAATCTGCAGCGGCTCGGTACATTGATAAACCTCGACCTTCCCTGGAACCCGTCCCGTCTGGAACAAAGAAAGGGACGGATTCAGCGTATCGGCCAGCTTCGCGACACCGTGGATATCTACAACCTGCGCTACGCGAATTCGGTCGAGGATCGCGTGCATCAGTTGCTGTCCGATAGGCTGGAAAATATTACCAGTCTGTTCGGTCAGCTGCCGGATGTGCTGGAAGACGTGTGGATCGATATAGCGCTTGGCGCGCTCGAACACGCAAGGCAAACCATAGATGCCGTTCCGCGCGAGCATCCATTCCATATCCGCTACCACAAAGTGAAACATGTGGATTGGGAGTCCTGCGCGCGAGTCTTGGATTCCGCGGAACGAAAAAGATACTTATCGCAGGGCTGGCCCAAATAAATCGCACAACAATGCCTGAGCGCCGTCGCCAGGCGCAACCGTTTGAATACTGCTCAATAATTCGCATGCACCTCCGACCGCTGCAGCCTCGCCAGTTCGTCGCCCACCGCGCCGGGCGAGGTCGTTTTCCGACACATCAATGCGTAGAATGCCGGTACCACGAACAGGGTCATCACGGTTGCGAAAATGATGCCGGAGAAAACAGTCACACCGATGGCGATGCGGCTCTCGGCGCCGGCGCCGGTTGCGAGCATCAGCGGAAGCACGCCCATCGCGGTAGAGAGCGAGGTCATCATGATGGGCCGGAAGCGCGTGATGGACGCGTCGATGAGCGCGTCCGTAAATTTCAGGCCCGCGTCGCGCCGCTGATTCGCAAACTCCACGATTAAAATCCCGTTCTTGGCGGCCAGACCGATCAGCATGATGATGCCGATCTGGCTGTATATATTGAGCGTGCCGCCGCTCAACGACAGTCCCGCCAGCGCGCCGAAGATCGCCAGTGGCACGGTGGTCATGATCACGAACGGATGTACGAAGCTTTCGAACTGCGCGGCCAGGATCAGATACACCACAAGCAGGCCCAGCGCAAAGGTGAGATACAGCGACTGGCTGGATTCCTGCAGTTCGCGCGCGTCGCCGGTGTAACTAATGCGCGCCGAACCGGGCAGTTCCTCGTCGACAATCCGCTGAAAATAACCCATCGCATCGCCCAGCGCGTAACCCTCGGCCAGATCGGCGGAGATGGTGATCGCGCGCAGCCGATCGTAGCGGTTGAGGCTGGCGGCGCCCGCGGTTTCCCTGGTAGTAACCAGGTTCGATAACGGGATGAGTTCGCCGGAACGCTGCGAGCGCACGTGAATGTTGGCGAGATCGGTCGGCGAACGGCGATCGGCGTCGGCGGCCTGCAATATCACGTCGTATTCCTCACCGCGATTGACGAAGGTGGTCACGCTGCGCGAACCCAGCATGGTCTCCAGGGTGCGGCCGATGGTTTCCACCGATACACCCAGTTCGGCCGCGCGGTCGCGGGCGATGTCGATGTCGATCTGCGGTTTGGTTTCGTCGTAGTCCGAGTCCAGCGAGACAATCTTGGCGTTCTCCTCCGCCCGTTCGACGAGGCGATCGCGCCACTGCGCCAGCTCTTCGTAGGTACTGCCGCCCAGCACCAGTTCCAGCTCGGTCCCGGTGCTGGAGCTGCCAAAGCTCGAACGTTGCACAACCGCAACCTGGGCGCCCGGTACGGTGGCGGCGAGCTCGCGCCCGATCTCGCCAGCAATCGTTTCCGCGCTGCGTTCGCGCTCCTCCCAAGGGGTCAGGGAGACCTGCACGACGCCGGAGTTGACTGCGTCGGACCCGCCGCCGTAACCCGGAATGCGGGCGATGACCCGCTGGATCTCGCCTTCGCCCAGCCGCTGCATGAATGCCGCTTCTATTTTCTTGAGCTGCCGGCTGGAGTACTCGAAGCTTGCGCCCTCCGGCGCGCTCATCATGGCGTAAATCTGGCCCTGATCCTCGGCCGGTGCGAATTCGCCGGGCAATTGTATGAACAGCAACACCGTGCCGGCCAACACCGCCAGCGCCGCCGCACAGGTTGGCAGCGGGTGGCGCAGCACGCGTTCGAGCACCACGCGATAGCCACGCATCGTCGCGGCAATGCCGCGACTTGCCACATTTACCAGGGGGTTATGCCGTTCGCGGCGCGTCAGGAACATCGCGCATAGCACAGGACCCAGCGACAGCGCCACCAGGCTGGAACAGATAATCGCGGCGGCCATGGCCAGCGCGAACTCGCGAAACAGGCGGCCGACCGTGCCTTCCAGAAACGCCATGGGCACGAACACGGCCGCCAGCACCAGAGTAGTCGCCACCACCGCGAAGCCGACCTCACGCGCGCCGCGAAACGCCGCGAGCAGCGGCGCTTCGCCGGCCTCGATACGCCGGTGAATGTTTTCCACGACGACAATGGTGTCGTCGACCACGATGCCGATCGCGAGTACCAGCGCCAGCAGGGTGAGAATATTGATCGAGAAGCCGAACGCGTAAAGCAATATGAACGATGCGATGAGTGAAATCGGCACCGTGAACGCGGGCGCCAGGGTCGCGCGTAGACTGCCGAGGAACAAATAGATGACGAAGATCACCAGCACCGCCGAGATCAGCAAAGTAACCTCGACTTCTTCCAGCGAGCGCTCGATGAACAACGACGAGTCGGAGTTGACCTGCAGCACCATGTCCTCGGGCAAAGTAGGCGCGATGTTGTGGACCTCGCGCTTGACCGCCTGCGCCACCTCCAGGGTATTGGCCTGCGACTGCTTGACGATGCTGATGCCGACCGTCGGCGCCCCATCGGCGCGATATTCACTGCGCAAATCCTCGGCGCCTTCCTCGATCCGTGCGACCTCGGCCAGACGTACCAGATAGCCGTCCCTGCCGCGCGCGATCACCAGTTGCCGGAAGTCGTCGGCGGTCCGATATTCACGCGCGGTACGCAGCGTGAATTCGCGTTCTTCCGATTCCAGCCGGCCGGCGGGCAGTTCCACGTTTTCGCTGATCAGCGCCCCCTCGATATCGTCTACCGTTACATTGCGGGCGGCCATGGCCTTGCGATCCAGCCAGATGCGCATCGCGTAGCGACGATCGCCGCTGACCCGCACGTTGGAGACGCCGTCGATGGCGCTGAAGCGGTCCAGCAGGTAGCGGTCGGCGTAGTCCGACAGCCCCATGCGATCCAGGCTGGCACTGGATAGCACCAGCCAGATTATCGGGCTGGCGTCCACCTCGGCCTTGGAGATCTCCGGTGGATCCGCCTCTTCCGGGAGATTGTCCAGCACGCGGCTCACGCGGTCGCGAACGTCGTTGCTCGCGGCGTCGATGGGGCGCGAAAGATTGAACTCGATGGTGATGTCCGACACGCCATCCACGCTCGCGGACTCGATCGCGCGGATGCCTTCGATGCCGCTGATCTGGCTCTCGATTACCTGCGTGATTCTGGTCTCCACCACGCTGGCCGAAGCGCCGGGATAGGTCGTTTCCACCGAGACGATTGGCGGGTCGATGTTGGGATATTCGCGCACGGTGAGCTTGGAGAGGAAGAACAGGCCGAACGCGACCAGCAGCAGATTAATGACGATGGCGAAGACGGGGCGTTTTACGGAGACGTCGGACAGCAGCATGGGTCAAGAATACGAGTTAGTGCTTCACGGGACGCCCGGCGCGTCGGCGGGTGCTAGCGAAAACGGTGATGGTGGTGCGGACAAGCCCGGCCGCAAAGGCGCTTCCTTTGGCTCCGCGCCTAGCGCGCAACTTGGTTGAGCGTGGCCGCGGAGGCTTTATCGAGCAGGCTCTGTCTTGTGTCCGGTTTTTCGTCCGCCGGGCGCCTGACCGCGAGTATCCTGACTTCGGTGTCGGTGCTGATGTTGTCTACGCCTTCAGTTACCACCTTGTCGCCGGCTTGCACCCCCTTAACGATCTCGACCAAACCTGGCCGTCGCCGGCCGATTTCGACCTCGACCTGCCGCGCCTGTCCGTGGCGGTTCACCACGTAGACATATTGATTATCGTCTTGCGGCACCAGACTCTCTTCCGGCACAACCAGGGCTTCGGTGCGATTGGCGATGAGAGTCACGTTGATGAGCATGCCCGGTTTGAGCAGGGTTGAGTCATTGGATAGCTCGGCGCGTGCCAGCACGGCGCGGGTGACCGGATCCACGCGCGAATCGATGGTGGTGACTTCGCCGCGAAACGTGCGCTCCGGATACGCCACACTGCTGGCGACGATGCTCTGTCCGCGCCTGAGCGCGCCGAGAAAAACCTCGGGTACCGAGAAATCCAGCTTGATGACGCTTAAGTCATCCAGGGTCGCGATCTGCGTACCGGGACTGATCAGGGCGCCGGGGCTCACGTCGCGGATGCCCACGTAGCCGGAGAAGGGCGCCTGGATGGTGCGGTCGTCGAAGCGGACCCGCGCGATGTCGAGCCGGGCCTCAGCAGCCCTGAGGCGGTTGATCTGCTCGTCCAGCTCGATGCGCGCCGCCGATTGCTGCGCCACCAGCTGCACCAGCCGATCGTGCTTGGTCTGCTGCGTTTCCAGATTCGCGCGCGCGGCGGCCAATTGCGCCTGTTCCTCCTCGAAATCCAGCACGATCAGATTCGAACCTTGCCTGACCTTCATGCCGTCCCGGAAATTCACTTGCTCAACGCGGCCCATCACATCGGCTGTTATGACCACCGATTCGTTGGCGCGGGTCGTGCCCAGCGCCTCGATGCGGTCGGCCATCAAGGTGTTGACCACCGGCGCCACGATCACGGGTGTCGCTACCTCACGTGTTGCAGGCTCTTGCGGGGCGGAAACCGTTTCGCGCGCGCCGTTCAATGAAAATACACTGAAGGCGACGGCGCCGCTAACAAGCACCCCGATTGCTAGCCCTATTCCTTTCAAGTGAAAATCCTTTCTTTCAAGTCCATGACCCTTAAAATTAGTCTAACCGCGATGCAAAGGGTCTATAGACAAGCCGGCCGGCCAACAGTTGCCGTTAACGTCCTCGGTCGGCCGTTGCTGATAGCCAGGGCTGACGATTACTCAGGACGCTATGGATGTCGAATTCAACAACGTCGCCAATCTCGATACCGGGGGCACGGGCTGGTTTATCGGCTTCAGCGACTGGGCCAGCGCCAGGCTGCCGGGTGTCTCCGATCTTCGTTACATGCCTGCTGAGCTGCGTTCTCATTCGCTATGCATGAAATGGATGACCCATCCCGCCGGCGATCCGCGCGGTGTGGTCAAGCCGCCCAGCATGGGACGCACGCTTTCCATCATGGTAAGCGACACCGGTCGCTTCCGATTGCAATTCGCCCGCGATCAGGAATTCTCGGAGAATCAGGTGCGGCGCCACACTTTACGAAGACAAGGCGATTTCGTCATCTGGGGGGAGGATCTGCACCACCGCTGGGATGTGGAAGAAGCGTGTACGATTCTGACCTTGCGCTGGGTTCCGGATAATCTGGATGATGCGTGAATCGTTTTTCGCCTTCGCCCTTACGCATTAACCAGCATGCACCACGTCGGCGGTAGCGCCTGTACTACCCTTACTCGATCAATCCGGCGAAAGGTTAACCGCCGCGCGCAGTTCTTCGTCGTAAGGAACGGGCGTAACGCCGTGCGGCTCACACAGATAACATTCATGATCCGGCCGCGCGCGCACGCGAAAACCGCTCGCACGCAGCATCGCTTCCACGCACGCATGATTCGGCGCCCACCAGTTGGTCGGATCGTCCGCCAGCCGCTGTTCGATGAATGCCATCCTGGGCCAGCCAGACTCCAACATACGCTCGCGCGCATCGATAGGAAGATTTCCAGGCGGCGTCAGCACGTCGTCACCCGGCATGGTAAGACTCTGGAACATCATCAATTTGCGCGTTTTGCGGCGCAGAATATCCAGCGCCAAGGTCGGGTAACGCAAGTGATAGAACACGCCCATGAACCACACCAGGTCGTAGCTCGCGGGCTCATGCGCCAGCGCGTAAACCGGCTGCTGTCTGAACGTAATCGCGTCGTGCACGCTGCATTGCCGCGCCGCCCAGCGGGCCTGATCGAGATAATGCGGATCGATGTCCACGGCTGTCACACGCGCGCCCCGACGTGCCAGTTCGATGCTGTAAAAACCTGCGTTGCAGCCGACGTCCAGCACCCGCCATCCGTGCAGCTCGTCAGGAATGTGCGGCGCGATCGCCGCCCATTTGAACGCCGGAAAATCGCCCAGCGGATGCTCGGGCGCGGTCTGGGTGCCGTCTGGAAGATGCAGGTTATGAAACCAAGGGGCGCGTTCCACAATTTCGGCGCACGGTTCACCGCCGGTTTTACGGATTGATTCTTTCACGCAAGCTTTGGCGAAGCCGCGATCATCAACGATTCACTAACTTGAAAAACCGGCTGTGTTCGCCTTGTTTTGTTTCAACTTGATAGAGAAAAGCAAGCTTCTCCTCCTCAAAGTTTTCGAAGAAGTCGTCCCAGGATACTTCTTCCAGCGCGTCGCCGCTTTGCCGCGCCTGAAACAGAATTCTTAACACACCCGGCTCCTTGTCATCGGCCGTGCTGGCGACGGTGGCGGGTACGCCGTCACGCTCCGTTACCCAGGCGCGGATTTCCTCGTGATCGGTTGTAGTTTTAGCATCTTGAGTCATGGTCGTCTCAATATGGCTGGCGATTTATGCGACGCATATTGTATGTGCCGCGCTTGACTAATATGGCGGTCCCGGTGCAACGTTAATGCGCCGGGTTTATGGTGGATAACGCGCGACTCGTCGTCGTGCGCGTGGTCTATGGCTTTAAGCAGGTCAGGCGTCCGTTTCTCGCGATTTAGCATAATCTTCTGCGCACGTACCGAGTTCATTGCGTCGAACGGCACCACGAATTCGCCCGCGTTCTCCACGTATATAATTAGCACCTGCTAGCCGTTCGGTGCGACTCTTCGCACCGCACCGAACGCGCTATCGCGGTCCGCCAGAAAGGTTTGATAGTCGGCTTCAATGGTCTCTTGCATGATACTTTCCTCCACATTTGATGCAGGGTTCAATACGGCGCGGAAACCGCTGAAATCAATGCCAGCCGCCGCGATCCAGGTATCGCACCTTGTGTCCACGGACGATCCGCCTCGCCCGGCCGGTTCCGCGTTGTTGCCGAAAACTCAACTCCGCCCGGGAACCGTTTTGCGCTGAAGTTCCACGATGCGTTGCGCGGCCGCGGCCTTAGTCAGCACTTCATCGACTTTCTCACCGGCCTCGGCGGCCAGCGTGTGCAGATATGAGCGCTGTGCGCCGGTCATAGGCTCGTCGCCCGTCTTCCAGTCTTCGGGATCTTTGACGGTATTGTCCGCTACCGGCGGGTTGTCAGACTTTCCCGGATTTTCTGTCATGGTCGCTTCTCCAGATTTAAATTATGTTTCGCATCCACTACAGCGCAGTAATTAGCTTGCGCAGTGCAGCAGATCGATCGGTGCTTGCGTGCCTGTCGAACAGCACGCCGGCCAGCAGATACATGTCTTCGGTGTAGAACGCTCTATAGGTTTCTTTCAGCATCCCGATGTGCTGCCTGACTTTAGCTTCTGAGCTATAAATGCCGAACGTCAACGGCGCCAGCATGAAGTCGCTCACCGCGTAGCCGTGTACGGCGGCATGCCGCAGACTGCCCACAGGATTCGAGTAGCTGGAGATCATCACCAGCACCCGATCGTAGTTCATGGACAGCAGCGCGTTGGTCACTAGGCAGCCATCGTCGCCCGCGTAAAGCAGCGGCATACGAATGTTTGCGTCCGGCGCGGGCAGATACGGTGGATTGGCGATCAGGCAATCCGCGGGTGGCGTGGAATCAAAAAACGATTGGTTCTCGATCACATAGCGCCCGTGTAGGCCACTCAATTTGACGTTGCGGTTGGCGACGTGGCAGGCGGCTACGCTGAGTTCAAAGCCGTGAACCGTCCCCTTGAAGCCGCTGATCCGCACCGCTTCGATGACTGGCGCGCCGTCGCCGGCGCCGAACTCGGTTACCGTTTGCGGGGCCATCTGGCGGCCAAATATCAGCGAGCGCAGGCATTGCGCGTAGAACGTGGATTCCTCCGGACATGAGAAGACCTCATCGATATCCGGACCAGTGATGCTGATCGCCGCCGTAGAGGCCATTACCGCGCACCGCCTAGTGACTGCTGGGCTTCCCGCACCGCACGCACAACCGCTTTACCGGCACGCGCGCTCATGTTGCGCTGCTGATCGTAGCCCCATACCATTTGCCAGGCGTCATGCGAATATTGTTCCACGAGCGGTAGAGCCACGTCGTGCAGCATCCAGCGTCCGTGTCGCTCGTCCGCATGGATATGCAGGTTCCAGTAGGCGCGGCCATCCTCGGCAATGCCCAGCCTTCTGGCTGCCGCCTGATAATGCCGGAAGGCGGCCGGCACAGCTGTCTCGAAATACAGCAGACCGCCGATGTACCGCAGAAAATAGCGTCGCTGTTCCGAGAACAGGAAGCTTTGGTTGGTGAGCGCCAGTACTTCCCACGGCACCAGCGCCAGATAATGTTCCGGCTCGATGCGCATGTTCGCCGCTTGCAGCATTGTGGTGAAATACGACGAGTGCTTGCGCTCCAGATGTCCGAAGCCGTATTCCTCCAGCAGCAGACGCGTGAGTCGCGCGTGTATGGGGTTGGCA
>JACCYU010000191.1 GCA_013696315.1 Gammaproteobacteria bacterium
CCGTTCGGCTGGATCGATCAGCCGCCTTCGATCAACCGTTTGATCGGTATAAAATGGCTGATTCGGCTGTTCTATCCATCGGCGCATCAGGATCATGACATGCGCGACATCGCCCGTGAGTTCTATCGGCGCTTCTACCAAGTGAAATTGAGCGACATGCAATTAGCGGAGCTGCCGAAGAACGCGGGACCCGCGGCGCATTGATCGCTACGCCATCTCTCATCAAGCCGCGCCTGGCCCTGTGGCCGCTGGCCATCGTGCTGCTGGCGATGATGCTGACTTCGTTCGCCATCGGCCAGTTTCCCGTCAGCCTGCGCGATCTCGTAAACCTCACCTTGGGCGGCGCGGTGCCGCCGATGGTGGAGACGGTTATCGTGCAGGTGCGTCTGCCGCGCGTGCTGGGCGCGGTGCTGGTGGGGGCGGCGCTGGCCGCGGCCGGTGCGGCGTATCAAGGGATGTTTCGCAATCCGCTGGTATCGCCGGATATTCTTGGCGTGTCCGCGGGGGCGGGCCTCGGCGCGGTGCTGGGCATCTTTCTCTCGCTGCCGGTGATCGCGATCCAGGCGTTCGCGTTCGCTTTCGGTCTGGCGACCGTGTTCCTCGTTTATTTGATCGCCGTCGCCGTGCGCGGCAACGACCCGGTGCTGGTGCTGGTGCTGGCCGGCGTGGTGATGGGCACCCTGGCGGGCGCGGTGATCTCGCTGCTGAAAATCCTGGCCGATCCTTACGATCAATTGCCGGCCATGACGTTCTGGTTGCTGGGCAGTCTCGCGTCGCTCAATCCCGCTGATATCAAGGCCGCGTTGCCGATGGTGCTGATCGGTCTCGCGCCGCTTTATCTGCTGCGCTGGCGCATGAATCTCATGTCGCTGGAGGAAGAGGAGGGGCGCGCGCTGGGCATCGACACGACGCGCTTACGACTGCTCTTCATTGTCGCCGCGACCCTGATCACCGCCGCCGCGGTCTCCATCAGCGGCATCGTGGGGTGGGTCGGGCTCATCATGCCGCACGTCGCGCGCATGCTGGTCGGCCCCAACTTCGATCGCCTGCTGCCCGCGTCGATGTTGCTCGGGGCGATGTATCTGCTGCTGGTCGATAATCTGGCGCGCTCGCTGACCGTGACCGAAGTACCGCTCGGCATCTTGACGGCGTTTCTGGGCGCGCCGTTTTTCCTGTGGCTGCTGGCCTCCGGGCGCCGGGTGTGGCAGTGAGGCTGGCGGCGCGGGAACTGGCCTTCGGTTATCCCGGTAAACCCGTGGGACGCGAGGTGAATCTCGCGCTGCAAACGGGTGAGATCCTGTGCCTGCTGGGCCCAAACGGCAGCGGCAAAACTACGCTATTCAAAACGCTGTTGGGCGTGCTCAAACCGCAAGGCGGTGATGTCACTTTGGATGGGAAGAGCATCGCCGGCTGGTCGCGCCGGCGGGTCGCCCAGGAGATGGCCTATGTGCCGCAGGCGCAGGCCGGTTACTTCCCGTTCACGGTGACGGATACGGTGTTGATGGGCCGTACCGCGCGCATGGGCCTGTTCGCGTTGCCCGCGAAGCATGATCGCGAAGCGGCGCTGGCGGCGCTCGCTACATTGCGCATTTCGGAACTGAAAGATGAGCCGTATACGCAGCTGAGCAGCGGCCAGCGCCAGCTTGTACTGATCGCACGGGCACTCGCGCAAGGCGCGAAATTCCTGATCATGGACGAGCCCACCGCGAGCCTGGATTTCGGTAATCGCGTGCGAGTGCTGGATCACGCCAGGCGGCTCGCGCGCGAGGGCTTGGGCATCGTCTTCTCGACGCACGATCCGGATCAGGCGCTCGCCTGCGCGGACCAAGTGGCACTGCTACACGAAGGACGATTGATACATCGCGGCGCGCCGGAAGAGGTCATCACGCGCGAGAATCTGCGCCTGATTTACGGCGTGGAGGTGGAAATTGCCGCGCTCGCGTCGCAGCGCCATGTCTGCGTTCAGCTGTCGTCCGGCGATTGAAGGCGCCTGGCGAACCGCAATGCTGGATACCGCCGGGTTATCGGTTTTCTTAACGAGCCTATGCGAGACGGGTAAGGCAGCCCAAGATTGAGCATACCTGTTCGGATCCCGATCCCGAGTCTGCGGCTCTATCGAGCCTCATAAATGCTTTACAGGCGTGTCATCCTGAGCAAAGCGAAGGATCTCGAAGTGAAGCATCTGCTTTTTACCGAAGATTCTTCGGCCTCCGGCCTCAGAATGACAGTTGTCTGGTGTCAATCATTTTTGCAAGCGTCAATAATTGAATCGGCTCGGGCACTTCGCGTCAGTGACTCACTCAAAGCCCCGGTACCCGGTATGGGCGAAACCTCAGGAGTGAAGATCATGAAGCAACGTGGTTCCATCGCGGGCGCGGAGCGCCTGTTCCTGCCGGCGCTTGCCGCCTTGCTGTTCGCGACGACATCCGTATCCGCTCACCACGGCTGGGCCTGGGCGACCGGCGAGGAATTCGAGTTGACCGGCGAGATCACAGCGACTTTACTCGGCAATCCGCATGGCGAGGTTACCTTGGACGCCGACGGCGAAATCTGGACGGTGGAGGTCGGTCAACCGTGGCGCGATGCGTCCGCGGGCTTAAGCGACAAAGATCTGGCTGTCGGCACGGTCATGACCGTCCACGGTCATCGTTCAGCGGACGCTTCCGAGCGACTCGTCAAGGCGGAGCGGATCGTGATCGAAGGCCAGGATTACAACTTGTACCCGGATCGCGAATCCTGATCCGTCGAGGTTGGCGGCGCCGTGCTTGCCGAGCTGCAAAACTCCCTGGTCGCCGAATCGCTACGGGGTTCGACATGGGTTTATCCGCTGGTCAATGCGGCGCACATTCTCGGCTTCGCGCTGCTGGTGGGCGCAATCGTGCCGCTCGACCTTCGACGGCTGGGCCTTTGGCGGTCGGTACCGGTGGCAACGCTGTCCCGCGTTCTCACCCCTATCGCGGGAGCGGGTCTTGTGATCGCCGTGACCGCGGGCGTTTTGTTGTTCATCACCCGTGCGGTGGAATATGCCGCCTCCGGTCTTTTTCAGGCCAAGATAGGACTCGTAGCGATCGCTGTGATGAACGCGATAGTTTTTCGCCGCAGAGGCGTCCAGCGCAGCGCGGCAGCACCGAATCACACCAGCACCATCGCGGCCCGCGGAACGGCGCTCGTGTCGCTCCTCTGCTGGTCGGCGGCATTGCTGCTCGGGCGGCTGGTGGGGTATTTCTAATTAATCGAGCAACCTTGGCGGTTTGACTTCGGCATCCATCCGCGCAATTTTAGGTTGCCTAAACCGATAGCAATGAGTTACTTGCTTATGGCGCGTTGCGTTGACCGCGCTCGCTAATAATTACGACACTTCGTGATATAAATTTGTCGTCCAATTAGCGTTGGCGACTTTATGCCGTACCACGACGGGAAGCGCAGGTAAAGTGTCGCGCCAGCGATGCTGTCACGCCACTTGCTGAGCTGCATTGCTCAAGAAGCGTTAGGCGTCGAGACAACATTCGCGCACAATGAGTACAGCAATCCACGCTCGGTGTACTATGGTTCGGTCGATTCTCTTTGGCTGGCTGATCGCCGTCGCGTCAGTCGTGGCCGCGGCCCCGTGCAAGCTCGATGAACAGCCACCAAGCGACGAAACGAAATCGAGCCGCCTTTACGCTGAAGTAGTGAGCACCGCGCTTGAAGACCTCGAAAGAGCTTTCACAATACTCGCCATCATCGCAGGTGGTGCATGGGTCTATTTCAACTTCCTTCGAGGCAGAACGTACCAACCAAGACTGGAACTTTCAGTGTCAGGCTCGATTGCTGAACGCGACGGACTGACCTATATAGTCGCCACGATCGTCCTTAAGAATGTGGGACTCTCGCGAGTCGAGTTGAAGAGAGAGGGCACGGCTTGCACTGTGAAACGTGCCACCAAGCAAGTGGGCATGGGAGAGTTCTCCGTTGTCAAGGACTGGGCAGACGTTGGTATATCTCGAATATTTGAAAATCACCGGTGGATTGAGCCTGGAGAAACTGTGTTGGATCATTGTGTGGCTGCTATTCCGAAGACCGATACGGGTGTTTGCCGCTTTGAGGCCCGAGTTGTTGGAAAGAAGAACAACGAATGGAACGCGTCTTCGGTCGTGATGCGCGACGCCCAAGACTGGGCCGACGCAAACTGAGCCTGTGAAAGGAGAAGGGTATGATTGATCCACTTGTCCAGCGAGAGGAAGATCGCAAGAAGACTGAAGAAATTGAACGTCAACTCAGGGAGCAAGAACGCAAGGAACGTGAAGAGCGTGAACGCAGGGAACGGGAGGAACAGAAGAAGAACAGTGGGGGCGGATGAGGCTTCGGAGCCAATTGTTCTCAGAGACGACGCCTAACCCTTCGTTCAAGCCGACTGCCACCGGCAAGCCGATGTCTGCGGTTTACTCCAACGTTGGGCTTAGGAGCTGCAGTGCCGTTCTACCAATACGACAGTAAGGAACATCGGGAGCGTGCCGAGGCGGTTCTCACCAGTCTTGGCAAATTCGTTGTTTCCTTCGAAAGAATCTGTGCGGGTATGCGCAACTGCATCTTCTGCGCGTTCAAGAGAGAAGGACTGAAGAACTAGGCTCTATGCCAAGCACTCATAAACGGAAAAGCCGCTGCAGGCCTAAGAGAAGCGCTCGGCAGTGTCTATACGGAACTTTGTGATCAGGATGAGGCCGATGGGGCCTGCGTCAAGAAACTGCTGGGTCGAATAGCCTCCCTCGCGGAAGAGCGAAATACATTGCTACACGCCGAGTGGCACCTGAATTATGACTATGAAGGTGCAACGGATGACTTCATGGCTTTCGCCGTGAAACTCGGATCAAGTCAGAAGCACGGTGCCTACTTCAAAAGAACGGACCTCAACGTCGCGTGGTTGGAGGATCTCATCCACGAAGCGCTGGAAATACAGGTTCTCGTAGACAGGCTTGGAACATGCCTAAATCAACGAGGACTCAAGGTTAGCGACATGTTGAGCCGCCCGCTGTGAGTCTTAGACCAGCCACGCCCCCGCTTCGCTCCGGCGCGGCCGGCGGCTTAACGTGAGCGTTTAGGCATCTTGAAAGCATGGAGAGGCAGTGACGAAGGCGACGACCGGGGCTGGATTCGTACAGTGGATGCCGTACGTGCTCGACGCTCTCCGGGAGCAAGGAGGTTCCGCCGCGCCTCGGGATGTTTACGAAATCGTCGCGCGCCTCGCGAAGGTGCCAGACGACAGGAGGTTCGCAAAACTAGGCGGGGGCGGCTTGCGGTTCCCGAACCAGGTGGCTTGGGCTCGGAAGTATTTGCACTGGGAAGGGCTCATCTCGGCGCCCAAGCGCGGCCTTTGGATGCTCACCGCGTCCGGACAATCCCGTCATCTGGCGTATGAAGAGGCGCGGCAGATTTTCTTGAAATGGGTGGCGATCCACGCGCAGGCTCGTACGGGATCCAAGAAACGGAGTGCGGAGCGCGAGACCGTCGTCGAGCCGCCGACGTCGCCGGAGGAGCAATACAAGGAGGAGGTGCTCGTCCTGCTTCAGGCAGTTCTTTCTAAAGAGTTCGAGCGATTCTGTGCCGATCTACTGCGTCACATCGGAATGGAGCACGTTGAGGTCACGGGCAAGGTTGGCGATCGAGGCATCGACGGTCAAGGTTATTTGCGGGTTGGGCCTCTCGTGACGACCAAGGTGGCTTTCCAGTGCAAACGTTACACCGGCGCTGTGGGACCAAAAGAGATCCGCGAGTTTCGTGGAGCAATTGGAACACGGGCCGAGAAAGGGATCTTTTTCACAACGGGATACTTCACCGATTCCGCGCGTGACGCGGCACGGGAGGATATATCGAAACCGATCGAATTGGTTGATGGCGATCGATTGGTCGAGCTGCTCGAGGAACACGAGTTCGGTCTTCGCGGCACAAAGACGTACGAAGTCGATCAAGAATTCATCGCCAACTACCGCCGCGATCCCAAACACGACCTGATGGGCCGGGGAGATAGGTAACAAAAAAGTCCGGAGACATAGGTAACAGTCACCGGTGTTGACAAAGCCTACCGAAAGCATCTTCGATGCGCATGTGCCGTTCGAGCAAACGGCCGGGTTTTAGTGATCCGAAGTACACATTCCAGATGCCATCGTCGATCTCTTCCAGCCCCACGTGCTCACCGACGCAGGTGATGGAGACGTTGACCCATTGTTTGTTCCAGCGGATGCCGCCGTTAGCGCTGACATAGCGCACTTCGGTCAAGCACCAGCGTGCGTGTGTAATGAGATGTGGTCTTTCCGTCCGCGAACAGATGGTCGATATCCTGAAGCAGTGCCTCCACATGTTCACGGTCCCAAGAAAAGCCACGTTGATAATCTGGCACACGAAGCTGCACGCCATCGAATACGGCTCGCAGTGGGAGCAAATCGTTTCCGATCGACGCGGAATTCTGACCAGCTGTTTCTACTTCATCATTCATGCTTAACCTTTACAGCCATTGAGATGTCACGGTATTCCACACAGTTGGTTTGATAGGTACGGATGCGCATTGCGCCTAAATCGTGTCGATCGCCTCACTCAATCGCCGTGCGCCGATGATCTGCATCTCCAGCCCGCTTTTCTTGGCGACGTTGTCCTTGGGAATAATGGCGCGCTTGAAGCCGTGTTTGGAGGCTTCTTTCAAACGTTCCTGACCATTGGGGACGGGGCGGATTTCACCGGCGAGGCCGACTTCGCCGAAGACGACAAGGTCCGCCGGCAGCGGTTTGTTTCGAAAACTGGACAGCGCGGCAAGCAGCACCGCCAGGTCGGCGCCGGTCTCGTTGATGCGCATGCCGCCTACGGCATTGACGAACACGTCCTGGTCATACATTGCGATGCCGCCGTGGCGGTGCAGTACGGCCAGCAGCATTGCCAGCCGGTTGTAGTCCAGCCCCACGGCCACGCGCCGCGGGTTGGCGACGTGACTTTCGTCCACCAACGCCTGTATTTCCACCAGCATGGGGCGGGTGCCCTCGCGGGTAACCATCACCACGCTGCCGGGCACCGGCTCCTCGTGGTGCGAGAGAAAGATGGCGGAGGGGTTGCTCACGCCTTTCAACCCGCGATCGGACATTGCGAACACGCCCAGCTCGTTGACCGCGCCGAAGCGGTTCTTCACCGCGCGCAGCACGCGATACCGCTCGCCTGAGTCACCTTCGAAGTAAAGCACCGTGTCGACCATGTGTTCCAGCACGCGCGGGCCGGCCAGCGCGCCTTCCTTGGTGACGTGGCCGACCAGAAACACAGTGGTGTCGGTCTGCTTGGCATAGCGCACCAGTTGCGCCGCGCATTCGCGTACCTGCGAGACCGAGCCGGAGGCGGACTGCAACTGGTCGGTGTAAAGCGTCTGGATGGAATCGATGACCATGACTCGCGGGCGCCTTGCCGCCGCAGTAGCGAGAATTCGCTCCACGCCTGTCTCGGTCAGCAGCAGCATGCTGGTGTGGGCCAGGCCCAGCCGCCGCGCGCGCAGGCTGGTTTGCTGCGCGGATTCCTCGCCGCTGACATACAGCACGTCGGCGCCGCCCATCGCGCCGGTCATCTGCAAGAGAAGCGTGGATTTGCCGATGCCGGGGTCGCCGCCGATCAGCACCACCGAGCCGCGCACCACGCCGCCGCCCAGCACGCGATCCAGCTCGTCGAGCCCCGTCAAAGTGCGCGGCTGTTCGGTAAGATTGACCTCGGCCAGGGTCTGTACGGCGCTTTCCCCGGCGTAGCTGCTAAAACGCGGGCTGGTCGTGCTGGCGGTGACGACCTCGCTCAACGTATTCCAGGCGCCGCAATCGGCGCATTGCCCTGTCCATTTGTTGTGCAGCGCTCCGCAATCGGCGCACTGATAGCTGAGTTTCGACTTCACGGCCATGAGAACTCTTAAGCGCGATGCAGGATTAGCTCCAGCACCAGCTTGCTGCCGAAATAAGCCAGCATCAGCGCCACGATTCCGCCCAGGGTCCAGCCGATCGCGGTGCGCCCGCGCCAACCGAATCGCCAGCGTCCGATCAGCAACGTGGCGAATAGAATCCAGGCGATGATGGACAATATCGTCTTGTGTACCAGGTGCTGCGCGAATATATCTTCCAGAAATACGAACCCTGTGATGAGCGCCAAGGTCAGCAGCACGAAGCCGGCGCCGATGAGCTGAAACAGCAGATGCTCCATCCATTGCAGCGGCGGCAGCATGCGGATCAGGCCCCCGGGGCGCCGGCTGTGCAGGCGCCGTTCCTGTACCGCCAGGACCATCGCCTGCAGCGCGGCGATGCTGAGCAGGCTGTAGGCCAGCAGCGATATCAGGATATGAATCTGCAGGGCGCTGTCGGCCGGCGCGGCGATCACGAAATGATCCGGCATGGCCTGATCCAGCGCCAGGCAGATCGCAGCGATCGGCAGCACAATGAACGCGAGATTTTCCAACGGACGCTGGATGGCCGTCAGCCACACGATGGCGGAAACCAGCAACGCCACCATCGCCAGCGCGTGGAAAAACGCCAGGTTGATCCCGCTGGGCGTCATGATCCGCAGATAAATTGCGATGCCGTGCAGCAGCACCGCGCCGCCCCACAGCGCCAGCAATGGCGTTTTGCTCGAAGGTCGCGCGCTCGCGAGCTTGCGGAAATGCATAGCGGCGGCCCCGGTCGCGAGCAGGTACAGCGCGATGGCGATCAGACCGATGATGGATTGCATCTGATTAAAAATTCGTCTCGATTGACGTCGTCCCCCGTACTGGCGGGCAGCTCGGCGCGTCGTGTATTTATCCGGCGAGTTGTCCGGGGCTTTGTTCGAAAAATGGGGGTTCTGCGTAGGCGGCACTTGGCCGGCAATGTGAACCACGTGTCATATCTTAACGCGCAGCGGTGGAGTTGGCAGCCTGTCGGCAAAACGCGTGATAGCATCGGGTCGCTCTTACGGATATGAACACAATTATGCGCGTACAGATTCTCGGTTGCAGCGCGGGCATTGGCGCGGGGTTGCGCACGACTTCCCTGTTGATCGATGACGACGTGCTGGTCGATTGCGGCACCGGCGCCGGTGATCTCGACATGGCCGGATTGCGCGCCGTGCGGCACGTGTTTCTGACGCATGCACATCTCGATCACATCGCAATGCTGCCGCTGCTGATCGATACCGTATTCGAGCAGCTTAAAGATCAGCCGTTGACAATCCATTGCCAACCGTCGACTTACGACGTGTTGCGGCGGCATATTTTTAATTGGCACGTCTGGCCGGATTTCTTCGAGTTGCCGGACAAATTTACACCGGCCGTCAGGTTCGAGCCGCTCGCCCCCGGCGAAACTCATGTGCTAGGCGCACGGGGCTTCGAGATGATCGAGGTCACGCATACGGTGCCCGCGGCGGCCTATCGAATCCATAGCGCCGACGCTGTGCTGGCGTTCAGCGGCGACAGCACGTCCAATAAAGGGTTGTGGTCGGCGCTGAATCGCCATAAACGGCTCGATCTGCTGATTGTCGAATGCGCTTTTCCGGAGGCCGACGCGGAGTTAAGCCTCGCCGCGGGCCATTATTGCCCCTCGCTGTTGGCGGCCGACCTCGCGAAGCTCGAACATCGGCCTCGCGTCTACGTGACGCACCTGAAACCGGGTGCGGAATCCGTGACGATGCGGGAACTGCGGGCGCTTCTGCCACAGTTCGATCTCCATCGGCTCCTGACCGGACAGGTTTTCGAGTTATAATTATTGACCAGCCCCGTAAGAGTCGGCGTCCGGCAACGTCATCCAGCAAACCGCGCGAGTCGCGGTCGTCGTTTCCTTAAAGTTTTGATCAGCCTCTAAATTCAGAGCCTCTATCATGTTCGATTCTCTTAGCGAAAGGCTTTCCGCCACCATCAAGAACCTGCGCGGACAGGCGCGCTTGACGGAAGAAAACATCGGAGACGCGCTGCGCGAAGTGCGTCTGGCGCTGCTGGAAGCCGACGTGGCGCTGGCGGTGGTGCGCGATTTTACCAGGGCGGTGCGCGAGCGCGCGCTGGGTCAAGATGTCTTGCAAAGCCTTACTCCCGGCCAGGCGCTTATCAAGGTAGTACACGACGAACTGGTGCGAACCATGGGCGCGACCGACGAAGGTCTGGCGCTGAACGTGAAGCCACCGGCTGTCATTCTGGTGGCGGGTTTGCAGGGCTCGGGCAAGACCACCACGGTCGGCAAGCTGGCGCGCTGGCTGAAAGAGCGCACAGGCAAGAAGGTCATGGTCGTCAGTTGCGACGTCTATCGTCCGGCCGCGATCGATCAGCTGCAAACCGTGGCGCGTCAGGTCGGCGCGGACTTTCATCCCAGCGATCCTTCCCAGCGGCCGGTCGCGATTGCTCAAGGCGCGCTCGCGCAGGCGCGCACGCAATTCAAAGATGTACTGATCGTGGACACCGCCGGGCGTCTCCACGTGGACGCCGACATGATGAGCGAGGTGCAGGCATTGCACGCCGCGCTGTCGCCGGCGGAAACCCTGTTCGTGGTCGACAGCATGACCGGCCAGGACGCGGCCCTGTCGGCGCAGGCGTTCAACGACGCGCTGCCGTTGACCGGCGTGATTCTCACCAAGGTCGACGGCGACGCGCGCGGCGGCGCGGCGTTGTCGGTGCGGCACATCACCGGCAAGCCCATTAAATATATCGGCACCGGCGAGAAAACGGGCGCGCTCGAGGCGTTTCATCCCGAACGCATCGCGTCACGTATTTTAGGGATGGGCGACGTGCTGACCCTGGTGGAAGACGCGCAACGCAACGTCGATAAAAACCAGGCGGAGCGCCTCGCGCGCAAACTTCAGGCGGGCAAGAGCTTCAATTTCGAGGATCTGCGCGCGCAGCTCGAACAGATGCGCAGCATGGGCGGTGTGGCGGGTCTGCTCGACAAGCTGCCAGGCATGGGCATGCCGCCGAATTTCAAGGCGCAGTCCGGCGACCGGGACGTGACGCGCATGATCGCCATCATCGATTCCATGACACGCAAGGAGCGGCGCGCGCCAGACCTCATCAAGGGCTCGCGCAAGCGGCGCATTGCGGCCGGCTCGGGCACGCAGATCCAGGACGTTAACCGCCTGCTCAAGCAGCAGACGCAGATGCGCAAGATGATGAAAAAATTCTCCAAAGGCGGCATGCAGAAGATGATGCGCGGCATGAAGGGCCGCCTGCCGCCGGGGATGCCGTTTTAGAGGCGATCCCAAAACTCCGTTGGTCGTTCTGAGCCTTTCACTATGTTCACGGTAAACTCCGCGAAGAATCGGTATCAGTGCTTAAATTGGGTCAAGGTTCTTCAGTCGCTATGCTCCTTCAGAAGGGCGGTGCCTAATTTTGGGATAAGCTCTAATTCCACACGTCTCGTGGCGCGGACAGATCGGCCGGTGTATCGACATCCATCAACACACCGGGGTCGTCGCAGGCAAAAAGCTGAAGCTGACCGGCGTTGTTCCGCACCAGTGCGCGTGCGCCCGCATCGCCCGTCAGCTTAATCAGTTCATCCCTGAACGCGCGGCCGAAACCCACCGGATGGCCGCGCCGACCGTTGTAGCTGGGCGCGGCCAGCGCGGCGTCGTGACCCAGCATGGAGATAAGCGCGCGTATCGTGTTCTGCGCGATCCAGGGCATGTCGGCGAGCGCAATCAGCCAGCCATTCGCATCGGGTGCTGCGAGCACGCCGGCTGCGAGACTCGCGCCCATCCCCGACGATGCGCGCTCGGCGACAATGACTTCAAGACCTTCGGCGCGCAACAACGCGGCCAGGTCTTTGTCGTCAGGGCGGACCACAGCCAGCGCGCTGCCGCAACCGCGTAACAGATTTCGCGCCGCCGCGATGCCGACGGGTGTACCGCAGGCCAATGGGCGCAGTAACTTGCGATGGCCGAAGCGCACGCTCGCGCCCGCCGCCAGCAGAATGCCCCGCGCCTGCGTCTGGATTCGCATCAGCGCAGGCGCCCGCACCCCACCGCATTGGGGCCGGTGAAGGCTGATGTCGGCCGCAACCGCGCGCGGCCGGGTCGCGAATTCATCGGCACAAGGTTTCTTTTTGACGCCAATCTTTTACAATGCCGGGTTTTAATCGAGTTCGCGCGTTTGCCGCGAGCCGGATCGATCCTAAAGAGACAACATCATGGTAGTCATTCGCCTGACGCGCCGCGGCGCCAAGAAACGGCCTTTTTATCACATCGTCGTCACCGATTCCCGCAAGCGTCGCGATGGCGGCTACATCGAAGAGCTGGGGTACTTTAATCCGATCGCCGTCGGCAAGGAGACGCGCCTGCATTTCGATGGTGAGCGTGCGCGGTACTGGCTGGAGCAGGGCGCCAAGCCGTCGGAGCGCGTGACGAGTCTGTTCAAGGAAGGCGCGAAGACGGAAACCGAGGCCGCCGCGTGATTTAAAGGGGTGCGGATGCGCGGCGTCTGAATGAACGATCGCCAGGCGCGCGTGCGGATCGGACGGGTTTCAGGTCTGTTCGGTGTGTCCGGCTGGGTGAAAGTCTTTTCGTATACCGAGCCGCGCGAAAACATAGTTCAATACAGTCCATGGCGGCTAGTCCGCGCAGGCGGTGAAGAGCTAAAAGCGGTAGCAGAAGGCCGCCGCCAGGGCGATGCGGTAGTTGTCCGGCTGCAAGACGTCGAAGACCGCGATACCGCAGCGGCGCTGGTGGGCGCGGAAATCGAGGTCGAAGCCTCCCAGTTCGAGCCATTGCCGCCGGACGAATTCTACTGGGCGCAGTTGCAGGGACTGGAGGTCGTGGAACTGCAGGGGCGCAGCCTTGGCAGGATCGATCATCTGCTGCGTACCGGTGCGCACGACGTGCTGGTAGTGGATGGCGAGCGTCAACGCCTGATCCCGTTCGTACGCGGCGCGGTGGTCAAGGACATCGATCTGGAGGCGCGGGTGATGCGCGTGGACTGGGCGCCGGATTACTGATGCGTATCGACGTCGTGACCCTGTTCCCGGAGATGGTGCGCGGCGTGCTCGCATACGGCGTGACCAGCCGGGCGGTGGCGCGCGGACTTATCGACGTGCACACGTGGAATCCGCGCGACCATGCGTCGAATGTCCATCGCAGTGTTGACGACCGGCCTTACGGGGGCGGGCCCGGGATGGTGATGATGGTCGAGCCGCTGCTGGCCGCGATTCGTGCCGCGCGGACAGCGCGCACGGATGAGGCTCGGACAATATACTTGAGCCCGCAAGGCCGGACACTGCATCAGGCGGCACTGGTCCACATGGCGGCGGGCCACGGCATGATCGTGGTCGCCGGACGCTACGAGGGTGTGGATGAACGCCTGATTCAAGTCGCGATCGATGAAGAATGGTCGCTCGGCGATTACGTCATGAGCGGGGGCGAGCTGCCCGCGATGGTGTTGATTGATGTGCTCGCGCGCCTGCAGCCGGGCGCGCTGGGGGACGAAGGCTCCGCGGCGCAGGAATCGTTTATGCACGGCTTGCTGGATTATCCGCATTACACGCGCCCGCGCACCGTCGAGGGTCTGCCGGTGCCGCCGGTGCTGTTGCAGGGTGATCACGCGGCCATCGAGCGCTGGCGCCGCAAGCAGGCGCTGGGTCGCACGGCATTACGGCGTCCGGAATTGCTGACAGGCGGCGTCATGAACGCGGGCGACCAGCGTCTGCTTGATGAATTCATGCGTGAGGAGAAGGATTCGAGCGGATTGTTGAACACAGACAGAGTGAATAACGATGAGTGACATAAGATGGCTGAAATAATACGAGAGCTGGAAGCCGCGCAGCTCAAGGCGGAGGTGCCTGATTTTGCGCCCGGTGATACGGTCACCGTAATGGTGCGGGTGGCCGAAGGTAGCCGCGAGCGGTTGCAGGCGTTCGAAGGGGTGGTGATCGCCCGGCGCAACCGCGGTCTCAATTCAGCATTCACCGTGCGGAAAATGTCGCATGGCGAGGGTGTGGAGCGCGTATTTCAGACCCACAGCCCGGTAGTCGCGGATATCAAGGTCAAGCGCCGCGGCAAGGTGCGTCAGGCCAAGCTTTATCACCTGCGCGGACTGACCGGCAAAGCCGCGCGTATCAAAGAGAAGCTCTAGGGTTCGCTGCGCGCGGCTGACTGGGTTTTAATAAGGCCGGGTGCCTGGCGCCCGATGACGAGACTACCGCAGACTGGGCAGTCGATTGCGTTCCTGCACGCGGCGTTGCGGCTGCTGCCAGGTCTCGACGCACGCCTGCCTGTCCCCGGCGCAACTGCCATCCGGGCACAGATACGGACGCGCCACAGGGCAGCGCTCACGCCGGTCGCAATCGCGCGGCTTGCTCACGCAGGAGCCGGCGGCGCAGCGCAACGGCTTGTCGGGCGGACATGCGCCGGTGGCCTGACATCTGGTGGGGTTGGTCACGCAATCGCCGCTCTCGCATTTGAACGGCTTGATGCGCGGGCACACGGTCCGGTTGGGTTTTGCGCCGAACGCATCGGCCGGGTCCAGTCCGCGGAACGCATCCTGCGGCTGCGCCAGCGCGCCCGCCGCGATGCCGAGCAGGCGGAGACAAAGGCTTAAGCTCCTGAACTTGATCGATATTGTCGGACGCATTGTGGCACCTCCCCATGGTTCCAGTCCATCTACCCATCAGGGTTTTATCTACCCATTAGTTGCCGGAGTTTAGGTCAGGCCCGCGGTTTACACAATGCAAGTTCAGTGCGCGGTGTCGCTACTCCTGTCGGTCCGCCGGCTTGAATTCTTCCGTCGCCATCCACATTAACTCGTGTTACATCCATTTCCTAAAGAGACCGATTGCCATGACCGTCGAAGCGCAAAAAGAAACGCTGGACTTCCAGGCGGAAGTGAATCAGCTGTTGCACCTCATGATTCACTCGATGTACTCCAACAAGGAGATCTTTCTGCGCGAGCTGATCTCCAACGCCTCGGACGCCTGCGACAAACTGCGCTTCGAGGCGCTCTCCAACGATGCGTTGTTCGAGGGCGAGTCGGAGCTTAAAATACAGGTCGACTTCGACGAGAAAGCGCGCACCGTAACTGTCCGCGACAACGGCATTGGCATGAGTCGCGATGAGGTGATTCAGAACATCGGCACCATCGCCAAATCGGGCACGCGGGAGTTCTTCAAGAATCTTACCGGCGACAAGGCGAAGGATTCGAAGATGATTGGCGAATTCGGCGTCGGGTTTTACTCATCGTTCGTCGTCGCCGACACGGTCACCCTGACCACGCGGCGCGCGGGCTTAGGCCTGGAAGCGGGCGTGCGCTGGACCTCGGACGGCAAGGGCGATTTCAGCATCGAAACAGTGGAACGGCCTGAGCGCGGCACGGAGGTCACCCTGCGCCTGCGCGAAGCAGAGGATGACCTGCTGAACCGCTGGCGGCTGCGCAACATCATCACCAAATATTCCGACCATATCCCGCTCCCGGTGGAGATGCGCAAGGAGGACGACAAGGGCGAGGTGCAGGACGATTGGGAGACCGTCAACAAGGCCTCGGCGCTGTGGGCGCGACCCAAGAGCGAGATCAAGGACGAAGAATACGAGGAGCTTTACAAGCATGTCGCGCACGACTTCGAGGGGCCGCTCACGTGGACGCACAATCGGGTCGAAGGCAAGCTCGAATACATTTCACTGTTGTTTATTCCTAAGCGCGCGCCATTCGATCTGTTCGACCGCGATCATATGCGCGGCGTCAAACTGTACGTGCATCGCGTGTTCATCATGGACGACGCCGAGCAGTTGATGCCGCGTTATTTGCGCTTCGTGCGCGGGGTGATCGACTCCAATGATTTACCGCTCAACGTCTCGCGCGAGATCCTGCAGGACAACAAGGTCATCGACAGCATCCGCTCTGGCTCTGTGAAAAAAGTCTTGGGCCTGCTGGCCGACATGGCTGACAAGGAGCCCGAGAAGTATCAAGCGTTCTGGGACGAGTTCGGCAAAGTCATCAAGGAAGGGCCGGCTGAGGATTTTGGTAACAAGGACGCGATCGCAAAACTGCTGCGCTTCGCCTCCACGCACTCCAACGACAAGACGCAATCGACTTCGCTCGCTGATTACGTCGCGCGCATGAAAGACGGTCAGGACAAGATCTTTTTCATCACCGCGGACAACTTTGCTGCCGCCAGCAACAGCCCGCACCTGGAGATCTTCCGCAAGAAGGGTGTCGAGGTATTGTTGATGCACGATCGAGTCGATGAGTGGCTGGTGTCGCATCTCACCGAATTCGAAGGCAAAAAGCTGCAATCGGTGGCCAAGGGCGAGCTGGATCTGGGTTCGGTGGAAAGCGGCGAAGAGAAGAAGGAACAGAAAGAAGTCGAGGAGGAGGCCAAGGATTTCATCGAGCGCATCAAGAAAGCGCTGGGCGAAAAGGTCGCGGACGTGCGCGTGTCGCATCGACTGACCACGTCGCCTGCCTGCATTGTGCTGAACGAGCACGATATGGCGTTATACATGCAGCATCTGCTCAAACAGGCGGGCCATGACATGCCCGCCAGCCGACCGGTGCTGGAGGTCAATCCCACACATCCCATCGTCGAACGCATCAGGGACAACCCGGACGAGAAAGACTTCGACGGCTGGGCTGAGTTGTTGCTTGAGCAGGCGGTGCTCGCCGAGGGCGGGCAACTGGAAAATCCGGCCGGCTTCGTGGCGCGGCTGAACACCTTGATGCTGGATATGGTGAAATAGCCTTCATGGACCGTTGCCGCCAAGCGGATTCGCGCACCGCGCCGCCATTCTGGGAGCGCAAGACGCTTGCGGAAATGGACGCGCAGGAATGGGAGTCCCTGTGTGACGGCTGCGGCAAGTGCTGCCTGGTAAAACTCGAGGACGAACGCAGCGGGCAGGTCGCGTATACGGACGCCGCCTGTCACCTGCTGGATATCGATGCCTGCCGGTGTCGCGATTACGCGCAGCGCACGCGCCGCGTGCCTGATTGCGTGAATCTGACGCCAGCGGGCGCCAGCGAATTCAAATGGCTGCCGTCGACCTGCGCTTACCGGCTGGTGGCGGAAGGCAAGCCGCTGGCGTGGTGGCATCCGTTGCTGTCCGGCGATCCCGCTACCGTGCACCAGGCCGGCGTATCGGTGCGCGGACGCGCCTTGTCGGAACGCGCAGTGGTTGATCTCCAGGCGCGCATCGTTCGGTGGCCGGAACAGGGTACGTAGACGGCGGTTATTCGGGCACGCGCCGATGACAGACGCGGATCAATCCGCACACGGCCTGCGCATCGACAAATGGTTGTGGGCCGCGCGGCTGTTCAAGACGCGCGGTCTGGCGCTGACGGCGATCAAGGGCGGCAAGGTGCATGTAGGTGGCGAGCGCGTGAAGCCGTCGCGGCTCGTGCGGCCAGGTGACCGGCTGGAAATTACGTCAAGCCGCCAGGCCATGACCGTTATCGTCAATGAACTGAACGCACAGCGTCGGCCCGCGCGCGAGGCGCAACTGCTATACACCGAAACCGCCGACAGCCGTGCGCGGCGTGAGTTGCACGCGGCGCAGCGACGCGTGCTGAACGAAGCGATGCCGCACACTCAAGGCCGCCCCGACAAGCATCAGCGCCGGCAGATCCGCCGTTTCAGCGGCAAGGAATAATTGATGGCAAGACCTGAAACGCCGCTGCTGACCACCGACATCATCATCTGTCTGGACGGCGATACAAGAAAAGTGGTGATGATCGAACGCCGCCACGCGCCGCACGGCTGGGCGCTGCCCGGCGGGTTCGTCGATGTCGGGGAGACGCTGGAAGCCGCGGCGATACGCGAGGCCAAAGAGGAAACGGGGCTGGACGTGATACTGAAGCATCTGCTGGGATGCTATTCGGACCCTCTGCGCGATGATCGCGGTCATTCGGTCAGCGCCGTTTACGTCGCGCGCGCTTCCGGCGCGCCGGAAGCGGCCGACGACGCGAAGTCAGTCAAGGTCATCGACCCGGCGGATCGTGCGCTCGAACTCGCCTTCGATCACCGTTTGATTCTGGATGATTTCTTGAGGTACCGCGACACGGGCGAAGTCGCGCCGCTGCGAGTGCCGCCGGGATAGCGGCGCGCGGCTTCATATTTTGAAATCCGTGTGGCGCTCCCTAGGGGACTCGAACCCCTGTTCCAGCCGTGAGAGGGCGGTGTCCTGGGCCACTAGACGAAGGGAGCCTGAACCTGCATTGATGAGGGCGCGATGGTATCATGTCCGCGTCGCCAATTTCATAATAAACCATTAAGTGCGCACCGAGGAAACCCTGCCCAATCCCGCCATTATTCCGCGTGCCGAGCACCGCGTCTCGCGCGCGGATGTAAACGAATATGCCCTCAAGGTTTTGTACCGGCTGAAGGACGCCGGCTTCGAGGCTTACCTGGTCGGCGGCGGGGTGCGCGATCTGTTGCTGGGCCGAGAGCCGAAGGATTTCGACATCGCTACCAGTGCGCGCCCTGACGATGTGCGTGCGCTGTTTCGCAACTGCCGTCTCATCGGGCGCCGCTTCCGTCTGGCGCACGTGCATTTCGGGCGCTACATCATCGAGGTGGCGACTTTCAGGGCGCTGCTGGAAGGCGAAGACGCGGGCGAAACCCAGCTCAGGGACGGTCGCATCGTCCGCGACAACGTTTACGGTACCATCGGGCAGGACGCGTGGCGGCGCGATTTCACGGTCAACGCGCTGTACTACAGCATCTGCGATTTCTCGGTCGTGGATTACACCGGCGGCATGGCCGACCTTGCGGCCGGCGTGTTGCGCCCGATCGGCGACGCCGCGGAGCGTTATCGTGAAGACCCGGTGCGCATGCTGCGCGCGGTGCGTTTTGCCGCGAAGCTGGGTTTCAGGATTCACGCCGAGGCTGAGGCGCCCATCCGTGAACTGGGCAGCCTGCTGGAAAGCGTGCCTGCGGCGCGGTTGTTCGACGAAGTCTTGAAGATGTTTCACGGCGGCTACGCGCACCCTACGTTTGAGCTGCTGCGGCACTACGGATTGCTGTCATATCTGTTCCCGATGACCGAATTGGCGCTGACCAAGGAAGACGGCGGCTTTCCGCTCACCTTCGTCGCCAGGGCGCTGGAGAATACCGATTTGCGCATCAACGACAACAAGCCCGCTACGCCGTCGTTTCTGTACGGTGTATTGCTGTGGGAGCCGGTGCGCGAGCGATTGCTGAGATACATGGAGCAGGGCTTGAGCGAGATTGACGCCTTGCAGCGCGCCGCCGACGAGGTGGTCGCCGCACAGCTTCGCCGCACATCGTTGCCGCGGCGCTTCAGCGTGCCTATGCGCGAAATCTGGCAGATGCAGCCGCGTTTCCGGCAGCGACAGGGCAAGCGTCCGTTGCGCCTGCTGGGGCACCCTCGATTCAGGGCGGCCTATGATTTTATGTGTTTACGCGCCGCCGCTGGCGAAGCGTCGCAGGAAGATTGTCAGTGGTGGACCGATCTGCAGACCATGGACACCGACGCGCAACGTGGCGCCGTGAGCCAGGCGCGCAAGCGTCCGCGGCGGCGCAAACCCGCCAGCGCGCGCGCGAACGCCAATGCCTGAGCAGGCCGACGTGTTCGTCGGCCTCGGCAGTAATCTTGACAATCCTGAACGTCGTGTTCGCCGGGCACTGAGCGACCTGGATGGCATTCCGCATACCGCGTGCACCGCATGTTCCAGTCTCTATGCCAGTCCGCCGATGGGTCCACCAGACCAGCCAGACTACGTCAACGCCGTTGCGCGGCTGAGCACGAGCCTGGCGCCGCTCGCGCTGCTCGATGCCTTGCAGTCCATCGAACAGGCGCACCAGCGCACTCGCGACGGGCAGCACTGGGGTCCGCGTACCCTGGATCTGGATGTGCTGCTGTATGGCGACCGCGAGATAGACGACGACAGACTGAAGATTCCGCATCCGGGCCTGCACGAGCGCGCGTTCGTGATTTATCCGCTGCTGGAGATCGCCGGCGATATCGATATTCCCGGCCACGGCGGACTTGAGATGCTGGCGGCGCGTTGTCCACGCGGCGAACTCTCCCGCATGGAATCCAGCTAATGCAGGCTCACTTCCCACGTTACATCGCCGTCGAAGGCCCCATAGGCGTCGGCAAGACCAGCCTCGCGCGGCGGCTCGCGGCGGAGTTCGACGCCGAAATGTTGCTGGAGGCGCCGGACGAAAACCCGTTTCTCGCGCGCTTTTATGCGCATCCGCGACAGGGTGCGCTGTCCGCGCAGCTGTTTTTTCTGATGCAGCGCACGCGGCAGATGGAAGTGCTGCGCCAAGGCGATATTTTCAATTCGGTGCGGGTGGCGGATTTTCTGATCGAGAAGGACCGCCTGTTCGCGAAAGTCACCCTCGACAGCCACGAATTCGATCTCTACGAGCAGATTTACGAGCACATGACTATCAACGCGCCCACACCCGATCTCGTGGTGTATCTGCAGGCGCCGGTCGGTGTGCTGCTGGAGCGCATCAGAAAGCGGGGCCGCGCGTACGAGCAATTCATCGATGGCGCGTATCTGGAGCGGATTAACGGCTCGTACGCTGATTTTTTTTACAACTACGCGGCCGCACCGCTTTTGATCGTCAACGCCGCGGAGATCGATCTGGTCGAGGGCGACGCCGATTATCGCGCGCTGCTGGCACAGATCCGCGCGCTGCCCGTCGCGCGCCGCTACTTCAATCCGTTGCCCAATTCGCTGCTGTCGGCGCTCGATGCATGAGCGCGCATAGCGAACAGCGCGGCGTTACCGTGACTACGCTTAAACGACTGAAACGCGAAGGCGAGAAGATCGCGTGCTTGACCGCCTACGACGCGAGTTTCGCCGCGGTGCTGGATCGATCCGGCGTGGACGTGATCCTGGTAGGCGACTCCTTAGGGATGGTAATTCAGGGCTTCGATACCACGGTGCCGGTCACCGTGGACGACGTGATCTATCACGCCCGCGCGGTCGCGCGCGGCAGCCGGCGCGCGTTGCGCGTGGCTGACATGCCGTTCATGAGCTACACGAATTACGCCCAGGCACTGTCGAACGCCGCGCGGCTGATGCAGGAAGGTCACGCGCAGATGGTCAAGCTCGAAGGCGGCGAGACTCAGCCCGGCATCGTGCGCGAATTGAGCGCGCACGGCATTCCGGTGTGCGCGCATCTGGGGCTGCAACCGCAGGCCGTGCACAAGCTCGGCGGCTACCACGTGCAGGGCAAAGATTCCGCCGCGGCCGCGAAGATGGTTGAGGCCGCTGCCGCGGTGGAGGCGGCGGGCGCGGAACTGCTGCTGCTCGAATGTGTGCCGGCAGCGCTGGCTGCGGAAATCTCGGCCACGGCCGGCATCCCGGTAATCGGTATCGGCGCCGGCAACGGATGCGATGGACAGATCCTGGTGCTGCACGATCTTCTTGGTGTCAGCGTGGACAGGACACCCAGATTCTCCCGCAATTTCCTGTCCGGCGCGGACGGTATCGCCGACGCGGTATGTCGATATGTGCGCGCGGTCAAGGACAAAACGTTTCCCGCCGCCGAACATAGCTTTTGACAGCACGTTCAAGTTCTCAGGCGCCGACGCGGCGCGGTTCGAATCGACTTTACCGGCACGCATGTTCATCGTCGACGACATCCAAACCTTGCGCGCGCGCCTTGCCGAATGGCGGCGAGAGAGCTTGCGGATCGCGCTGGTCCCAACCATGGGCAACCTGCACGCCGGTCATCACAGGCTGATCGAGCACGGCCGCACGCGGGCAGATCGGGTGGTGGTGAGCATCTTCGTCAATCCCATGCAATTCGATCGCGCCGAAGATCTGGCGGCGTATCCTCGCACCATGGACGTTGACCTCGCGCAGTTGCGGGAACTGAAAACCGATCTCGTGTTCGCGCCCGCAAGCGATACGATTTACCCGCAAGGCATGGAGAACACGGCGCGCGTGGTGGTGCCGCGGCTCGGCGACATTCTGGAAGGTGAGAGCCGACCAGGGCATTTCGCCGGCGTCGCTACGGTCGTGACGAAGCTCTTTAACCTGGTGCAGCCGGATGTGGCGGTGTTCGGGGAAAAGGACTACCAGCAGTTGCTTGTCATTCGGCGGCTGGTCGCGGAGCTGAACTTTGCGGTGGAAATCGAAGGTCTGCCGACGGTGCGCGAGCCCGATGAGCTTGCCATGAGTTCGCGCAACCGCAATCTCGACGCCGATAAACGCAACCGTGCAACGCGACTTTACGCGTGCCTGCGCGCGCTTGGCGACCGCATTCGCGATGGCGAGCGCGATTTCGACCGGCTACAGGCACAGACCATGCGTGAGCTTTCGGCGCAGGGTTTCCGCGTCGACTACGTGAGCATTCGCGACGCCAGTGATCTGAGCGTGCCGAACCCTCAGATCGTCGATCTTGTCTTACTAGGTGCCGCTTGGCTGGGCCGCACGCGCTTGATCGATAATATCCGTGTGACATTGATGGACAGCCGTTTATCGCCGATAATCCGCCGCTCATCCGCGGAAGGCCCAACCACCGACATCCAACCGTCGACGCATATGAGGAAGCACACATGAGGCTAACCATGCTCAAGGCTAAACTTCACCAGGCCCGAGTCACGCACTCGGAGCTTGAATATGAAGGCTCATGCGCGATCGACAGCCGCCTGCTGGATACCGCCGGTATCCACGAATACGAACAAATTCAGATCTACAATCTTGCCAACGGCGAACGCTTCACCACCTATGCCATCCGCGCCGAAGCCGGCAGCGGCGTCATATCGATCAACGGCGCCGCCGCGCATCGCGCTAGCCCCGGCGATCGCCTGATCATCTGCGCGTACGCAGAGCTGGAAGCGAACGAGGTCAGCCGCTTCAAGCCAACACTTGTGTATGTCGATGCCGCCAACCGCATCGCGCGTACCGCCAACGCAATTCCCGTGCAGGCGGCTTAACGCGCGCTAGTAGTTCCGGTGCGGCGCGCGCTATAGGTACCTTCCCGCAGTGGCGATTACGACCACGACGAGCCCCAGGCCCAGATTGATGCCGATAATCACGCGTATCTGATTCAGACTGCGCGCAGCGGTCTCGAAATAGCTGTCGTCAACAGCTTTGATCAGACGCCGGTACGGTGCGAAAAACAGGTGCAGAAACAGCAGCATCATCGCAATCCCCAAAGCCTGCATCACATGCACATGCCAGCCCGCGGCGCCCATGTTGCCCGGCAGGCTGAAAATCATGCCATAGCCGCTTGCCAGCAAGACGACGATCGCGGCCCATACCCACGGGAAGAATCGCCGGAAAACGTAACGCCACAGCATCACGCGCATCGGTACATCCAGCAGGCCCGCGGCCGCGGGCCGGAGCACCAGGAAAGCGAAGAACATGCCGCCGACCCAGATCACGGCGGCCAGGGCATGCATGGCTACTAAAACGGACATCTATTTCTCCCCCTGTAATTTCCCGAAGTCATCGCATTTGCCGATTCAATTTGCCGCCTGCGCCGCGACTTTGGCGGCGGCGACCTCTGGTTCGACGGTCTCGAAAGCGGGGCGCCCGAAGTAACGTTCATGACCGCCGAGGCGCCACGCGAGCATGAAGATAAATCCCAAGAGCAGAAATCCCAGCCCGATCACCAGCGGTAACCCAAGCCCTAACAAGGTGGCGCCGGTGTAAGACTCGCGCGGGTCGGCCAGACTCGCCATGGACACGAAAAATATGTACTCCAGTAGCATCGCGCCGAGCAGGGGTGCGACGCCGATAAAAACAAAATTCCTGACATTCTTCAGAAGCTCGCGTCGGTAATAGATCACGCACGCGAAGCCGGACAGCGAATAGTAAAAGGCAACCAGCAGCGACAACGCCGAGAGGGTGTCAAAGAGGAAGCTCTCGGACAGGAACTTGAGCGGTACGTACCAGGCGATCCCCGCGGCGCCGGTGATGATG
>JACCYU010000192.1 GCA_013696315.1 Gammaproteobacteria bacterium
AACCTCCATCTAGACGGAACACAACATCTAACTGCTACTAATATGACTCGTGCCACTGCCATGACCGTAGCGGCTTCTGTGCAGGGGACACAACGCGTAGGTAATAAACATGGAGCGGGCGCTAAAAGGAGCAACGTAGGAGTTAAGAAACGTGAGCCCATAGGGCGGGCGCCAAAAGATGATCATCGGCAGATATTTCTAAGAGAAGCGCTAGTATTGTTATCGCCGGGCCAGATCCAACTGGATTCATCACTTAGCTATGCACACGATACGTTCAGCAGGCTCGATATAGAGACATGGACCAACACCGTACGGGTCGGACTTCCCTATCGGTCGGAGATCTTCTTAAGTGTGCCGCTTAGTGGGAGTCAACGAGAGTTCAGCATTCGAAACAGTGCCGGCGGCACAAGCCAGATCCACGACAATATCTCTGGTATTAGTGATGTTGAAGCGGGACTTAACTTCATTCTCCGGCAGGAGACCGCAAAGTGGCCGAACATCATTGGCTCTTTAAGTTTTGTGGAACCCTTTGAGGAAAGCACAGGTTTAGACGATACGGTAACGACTGCCTTATTCTCCCCGGAAGATATCGCATTTGCGCAGAACCGGCGCAACGTACGTGCCGGACTTACATTCGTGAGATCCTCGGACCCCGCTGTGTTGTTCGGCGGAGTTGACTACGCGCATTTTTTTTCCGACTCAATCAACGGTATGGAGGTGGAAGGCGGCCAGCAATTCATTTATAGCTTCGGGGCGGGATTTGCGGTGAATGACGAACTAACTTTTAGCACATTGTTTCAAGGCGTCTTTCAGACTCAAACAACACTCGACGGTAAAGCAATTGAAGGCTCACAAAGACAGCCTTGGACGTTACAGTCGAGCCTCTCCTATACAATCTCACCCAATCAGTACATTGAACCGACGATATCCTACGGGCTCAATGACGAAGCAGTGGATAGTGCGATTGGTCTTTCATATGTGCATACCTTTTGATATTAGCATCCCGATGCAGATTAAGCATACGGATCGAAGTTGACCGAAGTTTGTATGGGGCGCAAGCGGTAGGGTGTCATGCAACTGGACGCCCGCCCGGCCCACGAAGCGCGTTTTGCGCAAGTCCCCATAAGCCCACGCTCACGACAGCGAAAGATGAGCGCACCGACAACACACCCTAAGTCGCTGCCGACGGTTTTTATCTCCAGCGTCGCTTACTTGTACGACCCAACTATTGATCGGCAATACGATGCTTCGGCAAGGTGACATCGATCACCTCCGGTTCGGTGCATAGCTCATAGCGGTTGTCCATCAGTGCAATAGGATAGCTCGGCCGGCAGGCCGTTGGGAAGTGGCAACGTCGCTGTGAGGCTGGGAGGCCTACAACGCGTTAGCTTATGCGCGAGCACGGTGATGCGTAGGCGAGTTGCTAACTTTTTTTACACCTAATAACTTTATCACACATTTGAGTGAGGTTTATGATGTTTAAAGCTGCTATATATGCGGAAGCCGTTGGGCATTCGGCAATAAGTGCCTATACGTTTTGTACATTTACTAACGAGTGAGATAAACATGAAAAGCAAACTACTTCATTCAGTTGCAGGGCTTGCCCTGACGTTGGGCGTGGGCGTTGCCGCGGCCGCACCAGCTCCGTCAATCCTTGGCGAAGCTCCTTATCAGGCGATGAGCAGCCAGCAGATGGCAAGCATCACGGGTGAGGGCGGCAGAATTCGTATCAAAATCATCAACACCAACACCAACACCAATAACAACACCAATAACAACACCCAGACGGTCTGCACGGCCTTGTGCACAGTTACAATTACCTTGCCGCCTCTGCTGTAGTTGTAAGACAAATCAAATGTAGTGTTTTAGACAAAGATATATGCGATCTCATGCCGTTCTGACATGAGATCGCATTTCTTAAGGTTTTTGCATCAAAACGACGATCACCGGCAGCCGCCGTGAAGGTTACACATATTTAACTCAACTTTAACTCAACTGTGGAGCGATCACTTTGGCATTGCGGAATGTTAAAGGCCGCAATGATGCTGGTGTGCGGGGTGGGTTGGGTAATATCCGGTTGCGCGCACACGACGGAAGACACACAGGTTAATTTGCTAACTAATGCGGTTCGTTTTTCGGACAACGTCAAGACCTGGGAGGAAGTGCTTACGCGGCATGTGGTCATGCAAAAGTTTGATTACTCTTGTGGGGCGGCAGCGTTGGCAACGCTGCTCAACTATTATTTTCAAGATCGTGATACCGAACGCCATATCCTGCTGGACATCGAGAAGCACTTAAAGGACTTTCAATTCGAAAAACGTGAAGAGAAAGGGCTGTCCCTTCTTGATTTGAAACAGTATGTAGAGCGTCGCGGCTATCAGGCTGTAGGTGTCAAGCTTGGAATTCCGGCGTTGCTCGCATTGCGCGGACCGATATTGGTGTACTTAGAGACGGAAGGTTATGAGCATTTCGCTGTGTTGCGTGGCGTGCGGGGGGATCGCGTGTTCCTCGCCGACCCGAGCCGCGGAAACATACGCATCCCGATCTACGAATTTGCCGAAGCGTGGCCTGGAATCGCCCTGGTTATGGGGAAGAAGGGCTTCGGGACACCCCAACAATACGCCCTTGCCGTGGATCGTAAGAGCCCCTACAGAATAGAATTAAGAGCAGCTCGACAAAGTCTATATTTGAATTAAACAGGAGTGAAGTCACTCGGTTTGTGGCCAGTTCAACGCGTGAGATACAAGCGTTATGCTGAGGGCTGGAGCCACCCCGTTTACGTAGACGGTTAGCGGCTTAGGGGACAAGCCGTGGATTGCTGCCAAGCGCCTACAGCCTAAGGCCAAATGCGACCTACGTGAAATCATGTACGCCGAGACACGCACCGAAGCCAAGCACAGCATTGATCGCTTCCTGGCCGAGTTCGCGCCGAAGTGCGACAACGCCGCTGGCTGCCTGGCCAAAGATCGTGCGGCACTGCAGACGCACTTCGACTTCCCGGCTGAGTGACCGTGTTGTCTGTCAAGTCCTGACGTGGTCGGGATCAAAGGTTTCATTGTCTCGCACCATTGCGTTGACGATAGTGAGCAGCTTACGCATGCACGCGCCCAGCGCTACTTTCTTGAGCTTTCCTGCCGCGAGCAGTCGTTGGTAGAACACTTGGATCACCGGGTTATAGCGCGTCGCCGTCAGCGCCGCCATATACAGCGTATGACGCACCTGGCCCCGACCGCCGGTGATGGCGCGTCGCCCGCGCATTTGACCTGAGTCTCGGTTCATCGGTGCGACACCCACTAGCGCGCTGATTTGGCGTCGGTTGAGCCGGCCCAGTTCCGGCAGCTGCGCGATCAAGGTCGCGGCCGTCGTCGGGCCAATCCGTAGTCGCTCTGCGGTGAGCATCGACAGCAATTGACGTCGCCGCGCCACCAGCGCGGCCAACCGCTGCTGGTCAGCATCGGGCAACGGGCGCAGGAAGCGCGCCGTATCCGGCCGGCGCCGCAGCACGCTGGCAAGCTCCGCTAGCATCATGGCATCGAGCCGATCCGTCTTTGCCAAGCGCCCCATGGCCTTCGCGAAGTCACGCGCCTGCCGCGGGTTGATCACGGCGACGGGGAGTCCCGCCGCCTGCAGCGCACAGGCCAGCTCAGCCTCGTAGCCGCCCGTGGCTTCCATGACGATCAACGCGACCAGCCGCGCCGAAAGCGCCGCCACCAGCGCCGTGTGGCCGTCTACATCGTTGCCGTAACGTTGCGCCTGGCCACCAAAGTCGGTGGCAACATCCACATGACCCTTCGCAACATCGATCCCCACACATAGAGGTTCGGACATGGTCTTCATCTCCCTTGCTTGCAGATGCGAGCTTCAAAGCTCAGGTAACCGTTCGGGATCAAAAAGACCGGCACAGCGCCGTGCGCGATATACTCAGCGCCGGCCTTCAGACCCACGCTTTAGAACAGGCTGCACAGCACACTCCGAGCCCCAATACGACCTCAGTAGCTTACCGTGCCGATCGCGTGAGAACATACAATCTTTGGAAGCACTTGCGCACCTCCAACGCGATCGAGTCGGTGTTCACCACGGTACGACTGCGACAGCGGATCACGAAAGATGCTGACACGCGTGCCAAGTCAAAGACCATGGCCTTCAAGCTCATTGGAATGGCCGTGGCACGCTGGCGCAAGCTCGATGCCGCACACCTGTTACCACTGGTACGCGCGGGCATGCAATTCGGCGATGGCGTGCCGCTCGAATGCCACGCTAACGAAGCGGGTTGGAAGGACGCCGCCTGAGCATGCAGCAAAACATGGACACAAGAATTCGATCGATTCAAACTCGATCCAACCCACCATATGCCGGGACTTAACAGCTAGCGACTGAATTAGCACTGACCTTCAGCAACGCCGCCTATGCGGCCGGCTCGGCGGACTCCAGCACTGGCACCGGTACAAAGGCGGCGATCGGAGATATGGGGGGAATGGTGGATAAAGTCAAGATGAAGGGCAAGAAAATGATGGACGAAAAGATGATGCATGGTGAAGGAGCCATGCAGAAAAAAATGGATGATGCCGAGTCGAACATGCCTGATGCGAATACCAGCGAGTCGGCGAGTGACCGGTCATCGGAAGAGTAACTTTTATTCACTTACAGCATTACATTGACTCGTCCCGCGCCGGCGCCTGCAATGTGCCGGGGGCGGGCATTAAACAACCTCCGTTATTATCGACCATCGTGGTTCAGCGCTGCCAAAGTAGATATTTACACCGCGCGTTGAACATTGTTCAATTTACCCCTCCAGTTTTCATTACAGGCCACGTTCGCGCCAAGGCGCTGTGTCACACCGGCAACGTAACCTGTGCTTTTCTAGTGACCGGACATGCCAGGTGGTAACATCACCAGACGAGCGGTGCCTATTTTAAAATTCAGGCCCGGCGGGTGCGATCATATGAGCGCATAAAATCCGATTTACCACGCCGTATACGGTAAAGGTACGAGGGGAGACGGGCATGCGGCACGTGGTTTTTAATCAGAAGGGCGGCGTAGGTAAATCCAGCATCACTGGCAATCTGGCTGCCATCAGCGCGCAACGGGGTCTGCGCACTCTGGTACTGGATCTCGATCCTCAGTGCAACAGCACAACATACCTGCTGGGTGACCACGCCGCCGAGGTGCCCACGACGATCGCGGATTTCTTCCGGCAGTTTCTGTATTTCCGCCTGACCCCGGTCGATGCCATGCAGTATGTACACGACACGGGTTTTGATAATTTATCGGTGATACCTGCCGCGCCCGATTTGGCCGAGATAGAGTCCAAGCTCGAAAATCGCTTCAAGATTTACAAACTCAGGGAGGCCATGCAGCAGCTCGAGAGCGAGTTCGACGCCG
>JACCYU010000193.1 GCA_013696315.1 Gammaproteobacteria bacterium
TCGCACAGCAACAACGGGAGATCGATTACGAGTCGGTGTTCATCGAAGGTGAGAAAGACAGCCTGAATTATATGCGGTCGATCTTCGATGACTGGCAGGCCACGGGCATCACTTCGGTATTGCACGAAAAGCGCGGCGGATACGCCAATAACGTCGAAAGCATGCGGGGCCTGGCCGACAAGGCCACGTCGCAGGGTGTGCACATCGAGTCCGGCGTCGCGGTCACCGGCTTCAGGCGCGATGGCGGGGGCGCCGTGAACGCGGTCGAGACTGATCGCGGCGTCATCGAATGTGACTATGTGGTGGTCGGTGTCGGGCCATGGATCAAGAGCATCTGGGAGATGCTGGAACTGCCCAAGGTTATCGACATTAGAGGTCCGGACGGAACACTGCACAAGGACGTACCGATGTGGGTCTTCTGGTCGCTGCAGGAGGGTACTCTGGGCGTCGATCCAGATCTGCAGAAGACCAACGACGGCAATTTTCCGCCGGTGATCCATGTCGACAGCGACGCGACCCTTTATTCCGACAAGGACGGCTCACTCATCACGGACAAACTCTGGGGTATTTATTACAAGCCCGACTTTCACTTCGGCGGCGTGCAGGGTGGGGCGGCGCCTTACAGGATCGAAACCGACCCCGATGACGTAAAGGTCGATCCGTACGGACCCGAATCGCCGGATTACATTGTCGGCAAAAATTTCGCGAACATGTGGTGTTCGGCGCTGGCGCATTGCCAGAAACGCTTTGAAGGCAAGCTGTCTCTGTTCAAGCAGGAACCTTCGGGCGGCATTGGCGCCTTTACGCCCGATAACTTCCCCGTATTCGATGTGTTCCGCGAAAACTGCTACGTCATCGCGGACTCCAACCACGGCTACAAGATGCTCGGCGTCGGCAAGCTGGTCGCGTCGGAAATCGTGGGTCAACGCAGCGGTTTGCTCGATCCGTTCCGCTTCTCGCGCTACGCGCAGGGAAAGCTTCATCCAACGTCTCACAGCCCATTCCCCTGGAGCTAACTGACCATGAGCCAAGTTAAGTCGAGAGCAACGAAACCCGAGGCTTCCGCGGCCAAGGTGACTGATCTCGAGAGGCATGTTAACGCCGAAGGCCGCAGTGAGCTTGTCGAAGAGGTACGCGCAAAGATCGACGAGCTTGGAATCAAGTACATCTATTTCCAGTTCGTCTCGGTGACCGGCCGCATCGTAGGCAAGGGTATCCCCTCCGATCATTGGGAGCGGATCGCCGAGCGCGGATTCCAGCTGGTTTATGGCTCCACTGCCAACCTGTTCGTCGATCGCCACGGACAGTATATCGGTTACGGCCCGGAGGCCTCCGAACTCGTCGGGATTCCTGATCCGGAAACATTCTGTCAGTTGCCCTGGGACAAACGCATAGCCCGTGTCTATTGCACGTGTTTCCGGAACCGGGAAGAGAGGGTCAATCCCGGCGGCCATCTGACCTCGGATTGTCGGGGTAACCTGCGACTGATTCACAACGAATTCAAGAAAAAACACAACGGCCTGCATATGCGCATCGGCACCGAGCCGGAGATGATGTGGTTGAAGCGCGGCGAGGACGGCCGGCCCGCGGGTGGCGTGACGAAGCCGAACTGTTATCACATAGACCAGTTCGAAGAGCTACGCCCCGCTACCATGAAGGTGCTTGAGTACGCCGCGCAAATGGGCTTCGACATGATCCAGGGCGATCACGAGGACGCGCCTGGGCAACTGGAGCTGAACTGGATGTACGACGACGTGCTCAGGAACTCCGACCGTTTGACGACGTACCGCCAGATCTGCGCGCAGGTCGCCCGCGAGCAAAATCTGATTGCCTGTTTTATGACCAAGCCATTCCTGGGCGTCTCTGCGTCAGGTTGCCATCACAACGTATCGCTCTGGCGCGGCGGTGAGGATTACGTCAACACTTTGCACCAAGCCAGCTTGCCGGCCATGGAGAACGTGTTTACCTATAGCAGAGATGGTGAAAACACGTTTATGCCAGATCCGAACATCGACGATCGTAAGCCGGGATTGATCGGGTTACAGTGCATCGGTGGTGTGATAAACCACCTGCGGGCACTTACCGCTATAGGTTCACCGACCGTGAACTCCTATCGGCGTCTGTGGGATACAGGCTTCTGGGCGCCGGTGTTTGCGGACTGGGGCTACCAGAACCGGACCTGCGGGCTGCGCATCTCGGCGCCTGGCCGGTTCGAGTATCGTTCCGTTGACTCGACCGTTAATCCATATCTCATGGGCGCGGCGTTGCTGAAGGCATTCGAAGATGGTATCGAGAAGGATCTCGACCCAGGCGAGCCGGAAGAGCGGAACATTTACGCGGCCATGGAAGCCGGCAAAAAGGTGAAAAAGTTGCCGATGTCACTGGGCGAGGCCCTCGACGCGCTCGAACAGGATGAAGTCATCCGCTCGGCCATGCCCGACGAAATGTACAGAGTGTTCATGCACTACAAGCGCGACGAATGGGAAAAGTTCAACTACACAGTCACCGAATGGGACCTGAACACGTATATCGACTACCTGCCTTAACGAGAGGACGACACGATGTGCGGCATTGCAGGGCTGATTCACAAGGGCAAGCGCGCGGATATCGGCAAGGAGATGACCGCGATGCTGCAGGCGATGAAGCATCGCGGGCCGGACTCGACCGGCTACGCCCTGTACGGGCCGGCCGACACCAGTCAGTACGTAATGCGCTTCAAGGTCGCCGAGCCATCCGATCTCGCCGCCAGCCGCAAAAAAGGCGCCTGGGACATTCACCAGGCGTTGAAGGATCGCAAGCGCAAGGTGGATGAGCGTCTTGAGGAGCTCGGCGCCAAGGTAATTGCCGACGAACAGCCGAGAGAATACGCGTTCCGTTACGCGTTTTCGTACGACGGCGATCTGGGTCGGCTGGCGGATTACATCGAAGACCTGGACGGCGTGGAAATCCTTTCGCTGGGTCACGCGCTGGAGCTGATCAAGGATCTGGGTGATGCGAACACCGTTTCGCAGGGCTACAACTTAAGCGCGTTCCAGGGTACGCACGCCATGGGGCACACGCGCATGGCGACCGAATCCGATGTCGATATCCGCTCGGCGCACCCGTACTGGGCGTATCCCTACAGCGACATCTCGGTCGTGCACAACGGTCAGCTCACCAATTACTGGAATTCGCGACGCGCGCTTGAGCGTAAAGGTCACCGGTTCGCCTCCGACTGTGACTCCGAGCTGATCGCGGTGTACATCGCCGACCAGCTGGATCAGGGCGTGGAATTGGAGGTGGCCATGCGCGAGTCGGTGAATGCTTTCGATGGCGTATTCACCTATCTGGTGGCGACCGGCAACGCGCTGGGGATGGCCAAGGACACCATGGCGGCGAAGCCCATGGTGCTCTACGAGGGCGACGACTTCATCGCCATGGCTTCCGAAGAAGTGGCGATCCGCAGCATCTTTCCGCACGAGATCGACACCACAGACCCCTACGACGGCGAGGTGCGTGTATGGCACAGTTAAAGACGAAAGATTCGCATGATCTGGGTATGCACGATGAGCAGCTCACGGGCCGCACCCAGCAGGTCTTTTTCGATTCGTCGGAGGAAGAAAACTTCACTTATCCCGGCGCCTTCGATGTCGATTTTGACAAGCGCGCCGAGCTCGACGCCGCGGAACTGGAAAACAAGGCCATCAATCTGCGCATACGCGAGTTGATGAGCCAGGGCTTTGGCACGATCATGGTGCGCAATCCCGGCGCCAAACACTCGCTGGGCGTCGGGATTCTCAATCGCCTCCAGCTCGAATTCGACGGCAGCCTCGGGTATTTCGGCTGCGGGCTGATTGACGGCCCCAATGTGCGCATCAAGGGCAGAGTCGGCTGGTCGTGCGCAGAAAACATGATGGCCGGCACGGTGGTGATCGAGAAAAACGCCGGCTCGACTTTCGGCGCGGCCTTGCGCGGCGGCGACCTGGTGTGCAAGGGCGACGTCGGTTCGCGTACCGGCATCGATATGAAGGGCGGCACAATTATCGTCGGCGGCCGCACCGGCATGAACTCCGGCTTCATGATGCAGCGCGGCCGCATGGTTATTCTCGGCGACGCCGGTAACAATCTGGGCGACTCGATGTACGACGGCACCATTTACATCGGTGGCAAGGCGCAGAGTCTTGGCGTGGACGCGGTGGAAGGCGAGATGACCGACGTCGACATCCAATGGCTCAAGCACAAGCTTTCCATTTACGGACTGGACGCGCCCAACGGTGTGGAGAACATGACCAAGATCGTGTCGGGCAAGAAGCTCTGGAATTACGACAACCTGGAACCGGCCGAGAAGAAACTGGTTCTTTAGCGAGTCTGGCTCAGGCACGTATCGATCGCTGTAGGTCGGCAATCCTTTCCCGACATCACGTCGGGAAAGGACTCCCGACCTACGAATACCGGCGGGAACGCGTAGGATGCCCACGCTTTATAGGCCTTTCGGTCCACAGTTACTGAGGTTTAAACATGACGGCACACAGCAAGCCCGCACCGCACACTGAGCCACAACCGGAAGTGCGCGAGCAGGAGCGGAATCGAAACGTCCTCGGTTCCAGCTTCGTCTTTCCGCCCCGTGTGATCGACGACATCCACGTCAAGGCCGAGCTCGGCCGCTACCGCATGCGCGGATTCTCGTTGTTCAAGAAGATTCCGAGCTGGGACGATCTGACGTTCCTCCCCGGCACCTTGACGCGCTTCGTGATCGAGGGTTATCGGGAAAAATGCCTGACCAAAACAGTGCTCGGTCCGCGCGCCAAACGCCCGCTTGAACTCGACATTCCGGTCTACATCACCGGCATGAGCTTCGGCGCGCTGAGCTACGAGGCCAAGACAGCATTGGCGCGCGGCGCGACCATGGCAGGCTCGGCGACATGTTCCGGCGAGGGTGGCATGATCCCCGACGAACGCCGTTACTCGACCAAGTGGTTCTACCAGTGCATTCAGTCGCGTTACGGCTTCAATCCGCATCACCTGAGGCTGGCGGACGCCTGCGAATTCTTCATCGGTCAGGGCTGCAAGGTCGGCATGGGCGGACACCTCATGGGCCAGAAGGTCACCGACCAGGTGGCCGAGATGCGCTCACTGCCCGCGGGCATCGATCAGCGCTCGCCGGCGCGTCATCCGGACTGGCTCGGGCCGGACGATCTTGCGCTCAAGATTCAGGAGATCCGCGAGGCCACCAACTGGGAGATTCCCATACAACTTAAATTGGGCGCGGCGCGCGTGTACGACGACGTGCGTATGGCCGCCAAGACCGACCCGGATTGCATCTACATCGACGGCATGGAAGGCGGCACCGGCGCCGGCCCGCATCTGGCCACCGAAGACACCGGCGTGCCCGGCATCGCGGCCATCCGCCAGGCGCGCAAGGCGCTGGACGACGTGGGCAAGACCGGCGAGATCTCGCTGATCTACGCCGGCGGTATCCGCAATGGTTCCGATATCGCGAAAGCACTGGCGCTGGGCGCCGATGCGATCGCGATCGGTCATGCCTCATTGATCGCGCTCAATTGCAACAAGGATATTCCCGAGGCTGATTTCCCCAACGAGATCGGCGTGCCGGCCGGCTACTGCTATCACTGCCACACGGGTCGTTGCCCGGTGGGTGTGACCACACAGGATCCGCGACTGCGCAAGCGCTTAAATCCGGATGACGCGGCCGCGCGCGTTTATAACTTTTTGCACACGCTCACCATCGAGTGTCAGTTATTCGCGCGCGCCTGCGCCAAAACCAACGTGCACTCGCTGGAGCCCGAAGATCTGGCCGCGCTGACCATGGAAGCCTCAGCCATGGCGCAGGTGCCGCTGGCCGGCTCGCAGCACACCGTCGGGCGACCCGACATGACCCGCTATTGAGGACCGCACCATGGCTGAGCAGAAGGACGTTAACTATTTCATCAAGAGCGAGGGCGTTGACACCGAACGCGAGAAGATGATCGGGCAGCACATCGGTTATCGCTACGACGTGAACCTCGTGCCCGATATGAATCGCATCACGCCGTTTCTTAAAAAATACATCGACACGATGGGCTGGCAGGATCTGAACTGGCTGGAAGACGTGCACATGGGCTACGAGGAGAACAAGCCCGCGGTGTTCGATCGCAACATCAATGGCTGGGTGCAGGTTCCGGGCGACATCGAGCTCCCCGATAATCAGCAGGATCGCGACATGGTGGCCAGGGAGTTGTTGATCAAGTTTCAGATGTCGCTCAATCATCCACTGGTGGATCTGAAGCGCGCGTACGCGAAGTTCTGAGCGGCCGCCACGTTGTCGACGATGTGCGCTGACATGGCTGAACGCGAGCACGGCGGAGTTCTCCGGCATCAGACCGCGCAGGCGGTGTTGCGCGATCAGTTTATGCGCTGGCAGTGCCGCGCGCGGCAGAACGCGGTGCGCATGCAAGGCGGCCGTCCATCGGCGCCCATGCGAGCGCGGGTCATTGGCGACAACGTGGCACTGGCGGAGATCACGATCCTCATCAACAAGCGCGAGCCGTACTCAGCGACGCCGGAGTTCCAGCACATGGTGCGTCGCACGCCGGATCCGAGCGCCCGCCTGGACAGCGCTTTGCAGTTACTGGCGGCGGAGTACTTTCAGAATCCAAATGAATTCTCGGCTCAGTTGACCGCCTTGTTCGGGCCCGGCATGCTTCTGGTGGAGCGCCTGGTCGATGTAGGGTCGTGCACGCTGGAATTCGCTCAGCCCCGCCAGTTCTACGCGCTACCGTGCGAGATTGAAAATCTGTCCGTGCGCGATCCAGCGTATCAGGCCACCTACTGGCACAATCGGCTGTTTAATCCCTCCATGCCAATGGGCGTACAGGTGCTCGCTTTCAGACCCGACTGGTCGCTCGCCAGGGCGGCTCCCTCGCCTGTCTGATCACCCCGTCGAGCTCAGCTTTGAATGACCCACCGATGACCTCAACCCGCTCTACTGTCAAAAGAGGATAAAAAAATGGCCACGAATCCATCAGCGGTTGCGGCGGCGGCAAAGCCGACTTACGTGCCCGAGGGGGAGCTACATCGCGATATCGACTGGACGCATGCGTTCTGGGTCGCGAGCGGCGTTCCCGCGCTGGTGCTGTTCTCCATCGGCGCCATCGCCGCCACGGTTGGCAAGCCGTCCGCGCTGGTCTGGTTCATCTCCGTGATATTCGGCTTCCTGCAGGCATTCACTTATGCCGAGATCGCCGGCATGTATCCGGAGAAGTCGGGCGGCGCTTCCGTCTACGGGGCCATGGCCTGGGTTCGATACAGCAAGATCATCGCGCCGCTGTCGGTATGGTGTAACTGGTTCGCCTGGACCCCCGTGCTCGCGATCGGCACGGGGCTGGCGGCCGGCTATATCCTGACCGGCCTGTTCCCCGCGGACGCCGCGATCAACACCTGGGCGCTGACCCTGCTCGATCTTGGCGCGGTAAAAGAAGGATTGACCCTGCGTATCAATGCCCAGTTTGTCCTCGGGGCGGTGATTCTGCTGCTCATCTTCGCCGTGCAGCATCATGGCATTTTGCGGGCGGCCCGACTGCAGATGATCGCGGCGGTGGCGGCGTTGGTCCCGCTGACCATCGTCGGCTTGGTGCCGTTGATCACGGGCGACATCGTCAGCAGCAACTTTATGCCGCTGGTGCCGCTGGCGTATGACCCCGCTGGCAACATTATCGACGGCGCCTGGGACGCGCACGGCTGGACACTGTTCATGGGCGGTCTCTTCATCGCCGCGTGGTCGGCGTACGCATTTGAGACGTCGATCTGTTATACGAGTGAGTTCAAGCATCCCGAGAAGGACACCTTCAAGGCCATCTTTTACTCTGGACTGCTGTGCATCGCGGTTTACACCCTGGTTCCTTTCTCGTTCCAGGGCTTTTTCGGCACGGAGGGTCTGGTAGACCCGCGTATCCTGGCCGGAACCGGCGTTGCGTCGGCCATGGCCGAAATGGTCGGCGGCGGTGCGATCATCCGTAACGTGCTGGTGGTCATGCTGGTGCTGGCCCTGCTGATGGCGATCATGACCTCGATGGCGGGCTCGTCTCGAACTCTCTATCAGGGCAGTCTGGATGGCTGGCTGCCGAGATACTTAGGAAAAGCCAACAAGCACGGCGCGCCCACGCGGGCGATGTGGACCGATCTGAGCTTTAATCTGATTCTGCTATTAATGTCGGATTACGTTTTCCTCCTGGCGGTCTCCAATGCGACCTACATCATCTTCAATTTCCTCAATCTGAACGCGGGCTGGATCCATCGCCTGGACAGACCCGACTGGTACAGGCCCTACAGATGCCCGAACTGGCTGCTCGCCGCAGGCGGCGTGCTGGCGTTCGTCAATGCGATCCTGCTGGGTGCTGGCGCCGGCGTCTGGGGTGAGAACACGCTGCTGGTGAGCGTCATCTTCGCGGCATTGATCCTGCCGGTGTTCTGGTTCAGGCACTACGTGCAGGATAAGGGACAATTTCCGACTGCCAAACAGGCAGAGTTCGAGCGGGAGGAAAAAGTGCAGCTCCGTGCGGGCATGCTGCCTTGGCTGGCCATCGCAGGCGGCGTAATCCTGGTGGTCGTGTCCAGTCAGCTCGCGGTATACGAATAATCCTGAACAGTTTCGATCGGGCGTGCACGTGGACACACGACGTCAACTACGTCGCAGGGTCATAGCCGGCAACGCGATCGCCTATGCCGGCATGCTGGCCGCCATCGCTATCTATCTGCGAGACTTGCCGACGCATCCGCTGTTGTATGGCGTGGCGGGCGCGGCGGTGGGGTTGGGTACTGGGCTCGCCTATCTGTCACTGTGGAAATTGCGGCAGCGCGAACTGCGTTGATGAAGCGAAATTCGCGTGACGGCGCATTCGCATCCAGGCATCAAGATTGGCGCCATCCAGGAGAACGAGCGGCGCATTTTCCTCCGGCTGGCGGCGGCGGAGGGCTGGCGTGTCACCGATCGTGAGAGCAAGCTGTTCCGCGGGGCGTTTGCGGACAGCGGCTTCGCGTTAAGTGCGCCCGAGCGCGCATGCGGTTTTATCACTGCCGTCAGTCTCAAAGCTTACGGCTGGATCGGTAATCTTGTCGTAGCCGGGAACGACCGGGGGCGTGGTTTTGGCGGTGCGCTTCTGGACCACGCCATAAGCACCCTGCGCGAACGCGGCGCACGCTGCCTATGGCTCACTGCTTCGGAGCTTGGACGGCCGCTTTACGAGCGCCGCGGATTTTCCATGGTCGACGGCGTTGACCGCTGGGCGCGCGTGGGCGAAGCAGTTGGCGCGCCTTCGGGTGTAGCCTTAGTGGACACGGAGACGATCATCGCCGCCGACGCGCGCGTCTGGGGTGGATC
>JACCYU010000194.1 GCA_013696315.1 Gammaproteobacteria bacterium
GCGCGGAACCGGCCGCACCCTTGCGTAAATTTCTCGATGAACTGACCGGCCGCGTGTTGTTCGTCGCCGAATCGGCGGGCCGTCGCGAACACCTGCTGGAAGTGTTGCATGGCTTCGATCTGCGTCCGGCGCAGGTCGATGGCTGGCAGGCGTTTCTGGGCTCCGACGCAAAACTCGCGATTACCACAGCCCCGCTAGAGCAGGGTCTGCTCATGGACGACGCGCAAGATTGCAGCCTCGCCATCATTACCGAGCACGAGTTGTTCGGCGAGCGCGTACAGCAGCGTCGACGCCGGCGCACGGCCAGCCGCGATGCCGACGCCATCATCCGCAATCTCACCGATCTGGTCGAGGGTGCGCCGGTCGTTCACGAGGAACACGGCGTCGGGCGTTATCTGGGGCTTCAACGCCTGGTGGCCGGCGGCGTGGAAGCCGAATACCTGATGCTGGAATATGCCGGCGGCGACAAGCTTTACGTGCCGGTCGCCTCACTGCATCTGGTCAGCCGCTATGCCGGCACCAACCCGGAGAACGCACCGCTGCATCGCCTGGGCGGCGATCAATGGCAGCGCATCAAGCGCCGCGCGGCTGACAAGGCGCGTGACGTGGCGGTCGAACTGCTGGAGATTTACGCGCGGCGCGCGGCGCGGCAAGGCCACAGCTTCGCGGTAGAGGGTGACGATTACGCCGCTTTTGCGGACGCCTTCCCGTTCGAGGAAACGCCGGATCAAATGCGCGCCATCGAAGACGTGCTCAAGGACATGTCGGCGGCGCGGCCGATGGACCGACTGGTATGCGGCGATGTCGGATTCGGCAAGACCGAGGTCGCCATGCGCGCGGCGTTTGTGGCCGCGCAGAATGGCCGGCAGGTGGCCGTGCTGGTGCCGACCACCTTGCTCGCGCAGCAGCATTATCAAACGTTCACCGACCGCTTCGCGGACTGGCCGGTGCACATCGAATCCTTGTCGCGTTTTCAGGCGGGCAAGCGGGTGCGGACGATTACGGCCGGCCTGGAAAGCGGCAAAGTCGATATCGTCATCGGTACGCACAAACTATTGCAGCGGGGCATCAAATTCAAGAATCTGGGGCTGGTGGTGATCGACGAAGAACACCGCTTCGGCGTGCGTCACAAGGAACGGCTGAAGGCGTTGCGCGCGGAGGTCGATACCCTGGCGCTTACCGCCACCCCGATTCCACGCACCTTGAACATGTCGCTGGCCTCTTTACGCGAGTTGTCGATCATCGCCACGCCGCCCTTGCACCGGCACGCGATCAAGACCTTTGTCACGCAGTGGAGCGACACGCTGGTCCAGGAAGCCTGCCGGCGCGAACTCAAGCGTGGCGGTCAAGTGTACCTGCTGCACAACGAGGTCGAGACCATAGCGAAAGTCGCCGCCCAGGCGCGCGCGCTGCTGCCGGATGCGTTAGTAAAATTCGCGCACGGTCAGATGCGTGAGCGCGAGCTGGAGCAGGTGATGCTGGATTTTTACCATCAACGCTTTAATGTGCTGGTGTGCACCACCATCATCGAAAGCGGCATCGACGTGCCCAGCGCCAACACGATTATCATCAATCGTGCCGACAAGCTGGGGCTTGCACAATTGCATCAGTTACGCGGTCGCGTGGGCCGCTCGCATCATCGGGCTTATGCGTATCTGATCGCGCCGCCCAGAACCGCCATGACACAAGACGCGGTCAAGCGCCTGGAAGCCATCGAATCGCTCGAAGACTTAGGCATAGGCTTCACCCTGGCGACGCACGATCTGGAGATTCGCGGCGCCGGCGAACTGCTGGGCGAGGATCAGAGCGGGCAGATTCAGGAGATTGGCTTTACGTTGTACAACGAGCTGCTGGAGCGCGCCGTACGTGCATTACGCGCATGTGAATTGCCGGACGCGAGCGCGAACCCGGCGCACGGCGCTGAGGTCGATCTGGGCGTACCGACGCCACTGCCGGACAGTTACGTGCCTGATGTACATACGCGTCTGGTGCTTTACAAGCGCATCGCGAGCGCGGCGGACGAAGACGAACTGCGCGAATTGCAGGTGGAGATGATCGACCGTTTCGGGCTGCTGCCGGACTATGCGAAGAACCTCTTCGAGGTGACCCGGATCAAGTTGAAGGTCGCGCCTATCGGCGTGTTGAAGCTGGAGGCCGGTCCGCACGGCGGGCGGATACTGTTCGGCAGCAAACCGAACATCGACCTGGAAAAAATGGTGCAACTCATCCGTCGCCGTCCTCAGGTTTATTCGCTGGAAGGCGCGGACAGGTTGCGCTTTCGCGAGCCGATGGTCGACCTTGGGCAGCGGATCGAGACGATTTCCACATTGCTGGACGCCATGACCCTGGACAAGGCCGCCTGAGCCTTGAGATGAAACGGATGCGACGAAACCGCAAGGCATGGTGGCTGTTCTATGCGCCACTATTGAGCATGTGGCTGTGCGCCGCGAATGCCGAACCGATCGCTTATAATGTCGAGCTGCTGGTGTTCAGCCATCTGGATGTACAAATCGCTGGCGGCGCGCCCGCCAAGCCCATTGCACTCCCGTCCGGCACGCTCGAGCTTTCCGACACACGGGCCGGCGACGATTTCCACGCACTTGAGGCCGATGCGTTCAAATTGTCCGCTGCGGCCTCGATCCTCGCCGGTTCCGCGGGCTATCACGTGATCGAACATGTCGCGTGGCAGCAGCCGGGCTGGACCGAGGGCGCGGCCAGACCGCTACACATACACGGGGGCGCCACGTATCGGAGCGCCAACGCTTCGGCGCTGCTTCCAGACGCGACACCGAACGACGCACAATCCAACATCGCCTACCCGTATGCCGAGCGGCAAATGTCGGTCAGCCTCAAAGAACTCGATGGCACCGTTAAAGTGGCTTTGGGCCGCTATCTGCACGTGTACACCGATCTGGTGTATCGCGAGCAGGTAAGCGCTTCCCACGCCGCGCAGCCGGGCAAACACGAGCGACAGCCTGCCAGCGCGCTCTACCAATATCGCGTGCAGAATCAACGACGCATGCGCAGCCGGGAACTACATTACCTCGACCATCCACTGGTGGGTGTGCTGGTGCGAATAACACCGGTGGAAGACCCCGTGCCCCCGCCGGCGTCGGCGCCGGAAAATGAGCCGGGAATTGCCCCTGATGCAATTCCAGACATGAATGGAAACGCGAAAACGCCTTCGGTGGACGCCGAAGATTAGCGAAGTAGCGCTGGTCCACTGTCGCGGGCTCCATAGCGTTCGGGGCGGCAGCGCCAGTATGCTGTGTCTTGCCGCTATGCCTTTAGGAGCAGCACAGACGCGAGCAGGCGCTCGACTTTTTTCATACCGTGATCCAGCGCCCGACGGATCGCCGCCATGCTGATTTCACTCTCGCCGCGCCCTGCCGCCCAGTTCGCGCATACCGCGCAGGTCGCATAGTTCAGTTCCAGTTCTCGCGCCAGCGCGGCCTCCGGCATGCCGGTCATGCCGACCATGTCGCAGCCGTCTCTCTCCATGCGGTCAATCTCGGCGGCGGTTTCCAGCCTGGGACCCTGCATCGCACCGTAGGTGCCAGACTCATATGCATCCAGTCCGGATGCGCGCGCGCCCTGGATCAGCAGCGAGCGCAAAGACTCGCTGTAAGGATGCGAAAACTCGATATGGGTCACGCAACTCAGTTCGCGTTCGAAAAACGTGTGCGCGCGGCCCCACGTGTAGTCGATGATCTGATCGGGGAAGGCGAGCCGCTCTGGATAAATCGCCCGGTCGATGCCGCCCACCGCCGCGATGGCGATCACCTCGGCGACGTACAGATGCTTCAGCGCCCACAGGTTCGCGCGATAATTGATCATGTGCGGCGGAATTGTGTGGCTGTAGCCGTGCCGCGCCAGGAAGATGACCGGTTTCCCGCAAAGCAGCCCGTGAATCACTGGTCCGGAAGGCGTGCCATAAGGTGTGTTCACCACCTCGCGATGCGTAATCTTTAGTCCGTCCAGCGCCGCCAGCCCGGTGCCGCCGATAATCGCCAGCGCGGGCGTGTCACTGACGAGCGCCACCGGACTAGTTTTCCTTTACCGCGTAAATCGCCGGCACATTACGTAGGTATCCCTTATAGTCCATGCCAAAACCGAAGACATAGCGGTCAGCGACCTCAAGGCCGACATAATCGACCACGGCGCGAAGCTGCTTGCGCTCGTGCCGTTTGTTCACCAGCACGGCCGTGGCGACCTGGCTCGCCTGCTGATCGCGACAGTAATCGAGTATTTCAACCAGCGTATGACCCTCGTCCAGGATGTCATCGACGATCAACACGGCACGGTCATTAAGTGGCAACTCGGGTTTTCGTTGCCAGCTGAGAGCACCGCCATGCGTACGGCCGCGATATCGCGTGACGTGCAGGTAATCGACTTCCAGCGGGAAATGCAGGCGCGTGAGCAGGTGTCCCATGATCACCACACCGCCATTCATAACGCACAACACAATCGGATTGGATTGCGCGAAATCCCGCGTAATATCCACTGCCATACGATCCAGCGCAGCCTCAATCTCGCTCTGCCCGTAAACCTGTTCCGCGTCGGCCAGCGGCGCGATCATCTCCTGAATCCGCATTGATACCTGGCCCGCTGGTTCAGACGTGCCCGTGGTGAGACGCGTTTGTCACGCCGAGCAATGGGCCGTGACAAACGCGCTGTAGCCGCTCATACATCCATTTCCAGGGTTGAGCATTCTTCCATCGACCGCACGCGGTGCTCCGCGGATCGCCAGGCGTCTGAGGCGCGCAGTTCGTAAGGGTCGATGTCGTGTTGGCCGTGCAGCCGTGTCAACCGCACTTGCGATGCGGGCGCATCGTAGTCGCCAAGCGCGGCCAGGGCAGCCGCGGCGCCTGATGGATTATTGCAGACCAGCGCCATATCGCAGCCGGCCTTGAGCGCGGCCGCGGCACGTTGACCGTAATCGCCGCCTCGCTCAGCGCCGGCCATGCTCAGATCATCACTGAATATCGCACCCTGAAAACCCAGGCGCTGACGCAGAACCTTTTGTAACCAATAGTCCGAGTAACCCGCGGGCCTGGAATCCGCCTGATCGTAAACGACATGCGCCGGCATGACGCCGGCAAGCCCGTAATGAATCATGCGCTCGAACGGTAAAACATCTTCCAGCATGATGTCGGCCGGCGCGCGCGAATCCACTGGCATCGCTACGTGCGAATCGGCCACGACCGCACCGTGACCCGGAAAGTGCTTGCCGACCGCGGCCATGCCCGCTCGCCGCATGCCGATCATGTAGGCGCGCGCGAGTTCGGCGACGATTTGCGGGTCACGATGAAAGGCGCGATCGCCGATTACACCGCTGACGCCGCGATCCAGATCGAGTACCGGCGCGAAACTGAAATCGACGCCAACCGCACGTAACTCCACGGCCATCAGCCAGCCTGCCTGTTCGGCAGTCTCTAACCCTTGTTCGCGATTACGACTGAATAATTGCCCGAATTTTCGTGGCGCGGGCAAACGGGTGAACCCGGGTCTGAATCGCTGCACGCGCCCACCTTCCTGGTCAACACCTACCAGTAAACGCGGCTTGCGTAATGTGTGGATCTGCGCGGTAAGCTCATGCAACTGATCGACGGAGGCGTAATTTCGAGTAAATAGTATGACACCGCCGGTCTGTGGATGACGCAGCAATTCGTGTTCTTCTGGCGAAAGTGTTGTGCCCAACAAATCGAGCATTACCGGACCGAGCGTCATAGGTGCTATTCACGACGATGATTCGAGCCGGATTGTAGCCGAACCATGCCCGCAAACACCATCCATGGTATTCGCGGGGTGGTCGATGCTGCCTGACGCTTGCTGTCCTTAAGTCGCCGGCGCTAACGCAGTGCTCAGATGATGGTGCACACCGC
>JACCYU010000195.1 GCA_013696315.1 Gammaproteobacteria bacterium
TATCCGTCTCGAACGCGCTGTTAGACCTCACTTTCGCCGCCCTCGAAGAAAAGTTGATTCGCCTTCGTCCAATTCTTGTAGTCACTGTAGCCATGCATATTTACGATTTCCACAAGCACGTCGTGTGCGCCAAACCAGATGAACTCTTTTGGGTGCTCTTTGGCATGAGCCATTCGGCGACTCAAATCAGTAGCTTCGATTAGCCGTTGGTCTTTGATGGCCTCGAAGGCTTTAGTCCTCGTCATTTCACGAATGCCTTCCTCCCATGGATTAAACGTGACCGTGAACCTCCCCCGATTTCGTCTCCGTCACGTTGCGCAGCTCGATCAACAGGTCGCGGCTGGCCGCGTTGGTCGCCACCGCGCGGTGCACGTAATACCACTCGGCGAAGCCCGCCGTGGCGGCAGTGGCGATCGCGAGCCGTAGGTCGGTAAGCGCCAGGCCGGCAGCTTCGGCCTCGCTGCGTGCGGCGGCTGCGCGCAATGCCAACGTGCCTGCCCAGGGAATTTCCTGACTCAGGTCGAAGCCCTGATTCAGGCGCTCTCCGCTGCCGATGGTTTGCGGCGCGAGCGTGTAGGACAGCATCGGGTCGTCCAGCGCGCCGGCGGGCTCGACCCGGGAAGCCGCGGCGGCGGCCGCGGCACGCAGCGCGGGCACCCCGGGATTGCGCTGCATTACCGCATTGACCAGCCTTTTCGCCGTCAGCAGTGTGGCGCCTACCAGGGGATCAGCCGCATGCGCGGGCACACCCGCGAACAGGCACACGCACACGAGTGCGCGGATAAGTGTGACACTGGAAATACGCATAATCGCCTCACATCGATGACGTGATGGACCGCGATATCGATACGACACCGCGGGTCGTCATTAAGCGCGCGGGCAGGCGCGCGTGGGACGGGGGCGATTTACAGGCGCAGACGCGCCGTGAGCAGGTAGAGGTCGGAGTCGTTTACAAGACGCGACTCGAAAATCGGTATGACGAATGCCGTCGCCGAGAGCTGCGCGAAAGATGGCGGCGGCGCGGTGGTGATATCCGGCGAGTTATCCCAGAGTTTTTTGACGATCTTGACGCCGGACTCGGCGACACCGCCGACGGTCTCTTTATGTTTTTCGATGCCTACCGTACAACAGTGATCAGTCGGTGCCGGCTCATCGCACGCGCCCGTGTCGGAACGCGCGTGCTCGCAACAGCAGCTTGTTTGTGGGCTCCCGCCCTCCATCATCGCGCAAGCGAGCACCATCTTCGCCTGGGCAAATGGCGCCGCCAGCAGCATTAGCACGATGACCAGTTTTCTGAACATGCCTTGAATCACCTCGCGGGTCGTTGCCGAAGTATAGGCCGAAATTCCCAGTATGCGTGAAGCGCGGGCATCCCTGCACACGTTGTTGTGCAATAATGCGCGGCATTTTTCCGGGACGACTTCGACGCATGCTGGAACAGAAAATCGAACAGGCGCTATTCGCCAGCCGCTGGCTGCTCGCGCCGATCTATCTGGGTTTGAGTCTTGCGCTGTTGGCGCTGGCGGTGAAATTTTTTCAGGAGCTGTTTCACGTGCTGCCCGCCATTTTGAGCACCTCCGAAACCGACATGGTGCTTACCGCGCTTGCGTTGGTCGATATCTCGCTGGTCGCCAGCCTCATCGTGATGGTGATGCTGAGCGGCTACGAAAACTTCGTGTCGAAGATCGACGTGGAGGGCGCGGAGCAGAAGATCGGCTGGATGGGCAAATTGGATTCGGGCACGCTCAAGATCAAGGTGGCCGCATCCATCGTGGCGATTTCATCCATTTACCTGCTGCGCGCGTTCATGGACTTGCAGCACATCGACAATACCAAGCTGCTATGGTACGTGATCTTCCATATGACGTTCGTCGTGTCCGCTCTGCTGTTGGGTCATCTGGGCAAGATCGCATTTGCGGCGCACCGCGAGGTGAAAGCAAGCCACTGAGCGGCTTGCGACGCAAGTCGCGCCATGCGGCCTTAATCGGTTCTGAACCAAACCTGCATCACGGAGGCAGAATATGAAAAACCTGATCTCGCTCGTCATACTTGGTCTGTTTGCGCCGGGGCTACTGCATGCGATGGATGACGAGGGTAATTTCGCCATCAAGGGCGCGGGTGTGACCAGCTGCGCGCAATACACAAAAGTGCTGGAAACCAAGTCGCCCGAGCTTTATCTGTTTGTCGGCTGGATCGACGGTTATCTCACCGGCGTCAACCAGTTTCAGCGAGAGACCTTCGACGTAGCGCCCTGGCAGGCGACGGAGTTGCTGGCGCAGTTGCTCAGCCGGTACTGCGAGCAGCGCCCGGACGCTCAATTCATGCTCGCGGCGACGCGGCTGCTGCAATCCATGTTTCCCGCCCGGCTGCGAACATCGTCGGAACCCGTGGAGATGGAAAGCGGCGCCGAAACTGCGTTCCTGTACAAGTCCGTTCTTACGCGAGTGCAGGAAGCTCTGGCCGAGCGCGGCTACGATATCTCCACCGACGGCGCTTACGGCCCCCAAACCCAGGACGCGCTGGAGGCTGTCCAGCGCGAGAACGACATAAACGTCACCGGGTTACCCGACCAGCAAACGCTTATGCTGTTGCTCCAGGAATCGTCATTCAGCAATCCCGCCGAGCCGGTTGAATCTGATCCCGACGGCGGTACGGATGGCGGGAACTGAAATCTGTGCGACCGGCGATGCCGTTACACGGCAAGTTCGCGTTGTGAACGGGCGAGAACCGCGAGGGGCGAGCGTCTACACGAACACCCGTGTTCGTGTACGGGGCTGTAAGCAGTAAGCCGCAGCGCAGTTAAGTCGCGGTTACGAGTTATTTATAGCTATTATAGTGATTGATTAACAAGTTGCCGGACATAACCCTTGGACGAGCCATAGCTTACGATTGCTACTTCTAGATCAACATGCTTGTAGAGATTCAAGGCACGTTGGATTCCACGCATGATCCAATCGGTTTCGTTGCCGAACGCTCCACCGCCCAGAAGCGTAAGAAACAATCTGTTGTTTTCGTTTCTAATCGAATTCAAGATCGCAATGCAAATTGTTGCTTCATAGGATGCCTCTAGAACGAGCCGTGCGAATTCTCCCATAGATTCGAAGAATGATGGGAATAGGCAACTGGCAAGGCAGAGCAATAGGCTTGTGAGACCATGTGCTTGGAGTCATTGCGCGTCACTTGCGTATCCCACTGAATGCCGATGCGTAGCAACTGTCGCAATTCATCAAGTTCACGCTCGCTTGATGCTCGAAGTCGATTCGAAATTTCGACCAAACCCCTATGCGATGCCAAAGCATAACCATTCTTCATTTTCCAAAGACGGTTCTCTGAATTTCCCAATGCTGCTCCGATATCCGCAAGGCAATCAATCTGGTTTCTTGCGGATTGGCCGCGTTGCCCATTTACGATTGCAAAGTAGTTTCGATAAATCGTTCCCGCACCAGCCGCGACAGCACACGCTGGCCCCTGGGTAAGATCATTCTCATACATTCCCACACCGCGCTCGGGCGTTACGCTCGGACATGCCATTTCAAGCAGATTGAACTGGGAAGCTACCTGAAAAAGCGAACCGGCATTCGATTCGTTGGTGTGCAAATGCTGGACGTTGGCAACTACTTCGCGTACCGACATCTTTCCGACTTCATGTCCACTCGAATGTACACGTTCTCTCAGTTCGGCCAAAGACGGGATTTCCAACTGGCCACAAACCAGTACCTTTCCGTTTACGCGCGTACCGTCAACAGTGATATTCTCGCGAACCTGCTGTGAGGATACTTCAGGAAAACCGGTCAATGTTTCAAACCACATCATCGGGCTTCATCAAGCAACGTAACGCCCCAAGCTCAGCAGCTGACGGCTACATACGCATAGAAGAAAGGGGTGTTGTCCGGCCGCTCAATTGCCGTAGAGACTTATGTGAACAATTTTGCCAACCGCTGAAACTCTTGCGGATGCCGAAGACGCAGCAGTTCAAGTTGCTCTGCAACCGACTTGACGATGGCTCTAGCCTCTTCGGCCTTTACCGCTTCAATCTGCTCATGGATCTCCTTGAGCCTCTCGAGTGCCAGCGCGCCCTGCTCTGGCGTAACCGCGCCCTGTTCATTCTGGGCGAGCAGAACCTCTGTAATCAGGCCGAGTTGCCTACCGTATGAAGCAACCTCAAAGGCCTTGCGTTCAATTTCTCCGTTACCAGCGGCTGGACGTATAGCCCCAAAAAACCAGTCTGTGTCTGGCTCAATGTGTTGGGCCACGCTGCCACTCCAGGGGAAGTGAATTTGAGGAGTCCATAACCATAACCACGGGTACATATTGACCTCATTGTCGAGTGTTGATTTCGAGTGCCTAGCTTAGCCGCTGGCCGTCACAGACGCATGGAAGAATTGAGAATCATCCGGCCGGTTGGCTGGAGCGAATGATTAGGTGTGGTGGATTCATAAACTAAGTGCAACATGCTCTGTTGAAAGGCAGGTGATCCGGGATACTGACGAAGTTTCTCAACGGCCAAGAAGAGGATCTTTGTCATGACGTACCACCAGATCACCGGTGGAGAGAGGTATATGCTCGCCGCGTTGCGAAGGCAAGGGCTGAATCAGTCACAGGTTGGCCGGGCGCTGGGGCGTCATCGCAGCACGATCAGCCGCGAGCTCAAACGTAATCGTTGTGCATTGGATGGCCGGTACCGTGCGAGCAAGGCCCAGGAGAGAACCAATGGACGGCGGTCACGATCGCGGCGGAATCAGCGATTCACTTGCCAGGACTATGAGCTGATCGATAATCTGCTGTGTCGGCAATGGAGTCCCGAGCAAGTGGCGGGCCATCTGCGTCTGAGCGACGTGCTGTCGGTCAGCCACGAGACGATCTACCAGCATCTATGGCGCGACAAGGCAATGCTGAGCGCTATGGTTACTACGACAGCCGTGGGCGATTGGCTGGCAAACGCCACATCTCAGAACGGCCCGCATCAGCAGAGGCCCGCAGTCAGAGGGGACACTGGGAGATCGACACCGTCATGGACACAGGCAGCAAGGACTGCATCCTGAGCCTGGTTGAACGCAAGACCGGCTACCTCCTGATTGGCAAGCTCGCGGATCGGACCAAACACTCCCTGAACAAACGCGCGATCCAACTAATCAAGAAGCATGCTATTGCCTTCGAGCCCATCACGGCTGACAACGGCACGGAGTTTCACGACTACAAGCACATCGAGCGGCACACTCAAGCTATGTTCTACTTCGCGACACCCCATCACGCATGGGAACGGGGGAGCAACGAAAACGCCAATGGTCTGATACGCCAGTACCTGCCCAAGGGAGCCAGCATGGCCGCCCTAACCCAACAGCAATGCAGTGCCATCGCACACACGCTCAACACCCGACCACGCAAGCGCCTCGACTTCAAAACACCTCAGGAGTGCTTCTATGCAAATTGATCAATGTTGCAGTTCAAAATTGATATCAAGAGGCTAGGCTATCACTTGGGATGATGAGTGGCATCAATGGCAATGCCTAGAAAAACCAGTGCGACCAGAACTACCAGAATGGCAACGAGCGTTTCCATGGCTAAAGCTCCCGAAGACTTGTAATGTGCCGCTCAATGCGACGATGAAGAAAGAATATGCCCGCGGTAATTGCGATGGCGGCCACCGAGCAGCCCAAGACCAGCCGCAAAGGCGCCACCCCAGCATTTGTGACGAGCCAACCGAAGAGGCTGATGTCCGTCACTACCATGATGCCGAGCCAGACTTGCAAGTAAGTGATTTGCGACTTGATGACGTCAAGCTCGGACACGATCAGCTCCCGCTGGGCCTAAAGCAAGTCTACACCACCATGTTATCGGCCTTCTAACGTGTTGTTGAGCGGCGCGCAGCTTCATGCGCGTCCGCTCGAACTAAAGTTAGATGCGCGGGTGCGCTTGATTCCCGCGTTTATTTGAACGCGCTAGCTCGCGCACCTGGACACCATCCAAGCCCCTATTCGGGGCTTTTTTCGTTAAACCCCTTTATTGCTTTTCTTAAATCGAGGTCAATTTGCCTTACCTTTTCATCAAATTCGGCTAGGCTAACCTTTATTATCGAGTTGGTATTTTCGAGTATATGCAATGAAGACAACGAAGCATCGTTATATTTTTTAAGGTCGTCCGAAGCCGCTTGGACCATAGCGATAAGATTCTCAACACGAGCGGTGTCCGTTTTGGGTGTAAGGCTACTGCACATAGCGTGAAGGTGTTGGATGCTTTCATCCCAGTTCTTTATCGACTTCTCCATGTTCTTCCGAATCTCTTTAATGGCAGCAATGATGGCCGTGTGTTTCTCGGCTTGTTCCCCGCTCAGTCCCAGAGAAGCGTTCTTAACCGCAACAATTTCATATTTGGCTGAAATCAGGTGCGCTTCAGAATTCTTGGCGTTCAAGTCAGAGATTTTCGCGAACAGTTGGTCTCGCCGCTGAAAGAATTCAAGCCGCTTAGACTTCTTGTAGCTCCTAGCGGCAATCACACAAACAATGATTGCGACTACTAGGCTACCTAAGGCGATTCCGGCGTCAGCATTCAAGGTCTGAAAGTCATATCAACGCCCCGGTTAAGCGGCGGCGCGCAGCGCCGTCCGCTGTAAACGACTGTTGGGCGGTGCGCCTTCACAAGAACCACCTCAGCGATAGCCACGACCCAGGAGCCCTCACTGAGCCGACGTTTCTGATACACAGATACCGTTTTCGCCAATCGAGTCGGCGATCGCCTTCTCAGTCACTGCGGTGCGGCGTCCGAATCGAAGATCATAGTCTCCTGGCCGACCTCTACTTCGCCGTACTTGAGGTCGCCGGCACGCTCGTAGACGTGCAGGACGGCACCGGTGTGCGTTGGGCACTACATTTCGCTGGCAATTCCTTCTAATGCTTCAAGTAGGTAAGCCTTCTCAGCACTACCACCTCGGTAGGCGATACAGCTAACTTCATAGGCTCCTGCAACCTCCAGCGGTCGGATGTCTGAAATCTCGGCACAAAGGTGACCATTTAGGTTGATGCCTGTTGAAACCAGTTCCTTTACTTCAGCCTCGGAGAGCACTTTCTTTACATCGCCTAGGCCGGCATTCATTCCCATACTCCGCAATCCAAAGACCGTCAGCTCTTTCTTGTGCTGAGTTGTTAGGGCCAACTCCGCATGTGCAAGGTGCATCGAGCCCGTTAAAAAACCTGCGGCGATAACCGCCGTAAAGAGCTTCTTCAATTCATTTCTCCTGCCTAACACTCGCGATCAGCGGCCCGCGCCTACGAGCGCTCGCCCGTGGCTCGCCGTTCATGCGCGGGTCCGCTGCATCGTGTTGTTGGGCTGCATGGCATCAGACCTCTCGATTCAGTTTCGCAGCCTCGGCTCGAATCGCGACCCGGAAATCCTCCTCCAGTTTATCGAGCTCGGTGGATGCGGCGCGCATCATGGACAGCGATCTGGAGCCATCGTGAGGACCGCTTTCCCGACAGACGCTCTTGTGCTGCTCGAGGATGTCGTTGGCACGCTTCCTAAGGGTAAGCAGTCGATCCAAGTGGCCCTGCAGTTCTGGAAAGTAAATTGCAACGAGCATCTCCAGTGTCTCGAAGTGCCTGGGCTCGACTGTAGCGCCCTTGGCTGTCATATCGAGCGCGGCATTGTAGTCGATCTTGCCTGCCATGACGGCCATGTGTGGAATCCAATGCGATCCGAGCTGGGTGACATAACCGTTGAATGCCTGGAACAGGGATTCGAGCTTCTGTCGCCGCAGCTGCCTAGAATCGCGTTTGGCGTTTAGGCGAAACGTCACGACTCCAGAGACGACGCCGCTCATCGCGATCGTGAGAATGCTGATAGCGATTTGTTCCGGTTCCACAATGAATTCCTCGTCCTGCCTAACGCCTTGTTCAGCGGCGCGCGCTTGTCGCGCGTCCGCTGCAACTGAAGTTAGACGACACCGCCATCACAGTTGAGATACTAGCTTTCTACGTTTTTCCTCATACTCGTCATCCGTGAGAATTCCAGACTCATGGGCGTCCTTAAGCTTCTCCAGCAGTGAAAGTGAGTCCTTCGCATTCTTTGCAGCTACACTCTTTGTCTTTGCGGCGGCTTGCCGGTTAGACGTAAGCGCCTTTAACTCGCTTTTTGCGGCACTGAGCTCAGTTTGAAGTTGCTTTACGAGGTCTTGGGCCTCACGTTTTCCTTCAGCTATTTTCCTTCGCTTCTCTGCTACGTCTTTTGCTATAGCGGCGTTTGAGCTGGCAGCCGCTAATCGCATGGCTGAACGATACTTGGGACCAAGGAGGCCGGCAAAAAAGCCGCGGCCGGACGACTGATTCTCGGCACGAGCCTCCGCGGCTGAACGTGACAAGTTGGTATTCGCGTCCGTGCACTGTTGCACCACTTCTTTGCCTCGCTCGATCTGCATCGTCAGGTCAGCAATTCGACACTCAGCAGCTGCAATCTCTGCGTTGGATGAGTCTTGGTCCATATCGCTATTTCCTACGGACAAAAGTGTTGTCTAACGCTTCTAAGTTGAGCAATGCAGCCCAGCAAGTGGCGTGACAGCAACGCTGGCGCGACACTTGGCCTGCATTAGCTCGAACGCGCAGTTGGAGGCGATGGGACGCAATACCTCGGTAGCATAACT
>JACCYU010000196.1 GCA_013696315.1 Gammaproteobacteria bacterium
CCCATCTTCGCGGCGATCGCAGGGCTCATGTACCCGATCGTCGGCGCGATCGTCGCCAAGCTGTGGTACGCGGAGAAGATTACCCGCCGCGCGGCCTTGGGCATCGCGATCATCATCGCTGGCGGCGTGGCGGTGTATGCCCCCGGCATCTTCGCGGAACTCAACGGCACCGGCACCGGCGCATGGCTGGGCTATGTGGGCGGGCTGATGGCCGCGTTCGGCTGGGGTATGGAGGGCGCAATCGCCGGTCGCGCGCTGGACGTGACGGACCCCGATGTGGGTCTGCCAGTGCGCTTCTTCGCGGAGACGCTCTACTGGGTCGTGCTGATCGTTCCCGCCATCGCGCTATTCACGGACCTGCCCGTGGGCGATGTCATCGTCCAGACTTTCAATCCGTGGGCGATCGTCTGGATTCTGCTGGCGGGCCTGACTTTCGGCTTCTGTTATGTGTCCTGGTACAAGGCCTTTCCCCTGATCGGCGTGGGCCGCGGCCAGGCGTTCGCGGCCCTGTACGGTGTTTTCGCCGTCATCTTCCTCGCCCTGTTCGCAGGACAGATTCCCGGCTGGAATTTCGTCCTCGGACTGGCCTTGACGGTATTCGGAGGATTCGTGATGTACACCGAGCGTAGCGAGGTGCTCGAAGTTTTGCGCGCCGTGCGAACCCACGCCGAGCCGCAAGACCAGGCGCGTTCCACTCAGGAACTGGGGATCTGACATGAGCAAACTCCACATGAAAGGCTATATCCTGCAGACATTAAGACAGCGGCAGGAGGGGCTGTGGGATCACCAGATCGCGGAGCAGGTGCTCAAAGAATACGGATTGCATGGCGACTATTGGCGAGGCAACGTGCGCCTGACCCTGACCGATCTTTACGCCGGAGGCCTGCTCGAAGAGCTGGACCAGGCTCTGGACGACGGCTCGCATTTCGGCAATGGCAAGGTACTGTTCAAGTTCAGGCTGTCGCCCTTCGGGCTCGAACGCATGCGGGGCGCGGGGCTCGCTTGAGCCTCGACTGAAAAGGCCGTCCAGCGAGATCAATCGAAAATTCAGTTTAAGGAGTTACCGTCATGTCAGAGTTCTGGGGCTTCCCGGGCGCTCATATCCTCGCGTTAGTCGTCATATCGGCTCTCGCTCTCGCCTGTCTATGCCAGGCACGGCGATTCGTCACGCAGCTGTAGATGGGTGACGGTCATCTCGGCCGGTCACTATCGATCGCGACAACGAACGCTTACTGGACTTAAGTTGGCTTGGGTTAAACGCTCAAGCGGGAGGGTATTGATGATTGGGCATCCCCCGCTCCCCGTAGCTATTGCCGTTAGTGTTATCTCATTCTTGTTTCAGCCGGGCTGCGCGCTCAGGACACTGAGTTTCTAGAACTCCAGGCGCAGACCGACCCGGGCTAGAAATGCGTCGTCGATCGCGTTTCCTTCGCGGCCGACGTCGTCGGTGAAGGTCCGCCGCCAGTCGGCATAAGGCCCATGAACCTCGGAATGGTTCTCGGACGTGTTGATCATGTAATTGCCGGACAGCGGCAGGCGAACCAGCTCGGCGCTGCGCTCGCTGGCGACCTCGACCCAACGGTAGTGCTCGTGCAGCACGCTGCACGGATCGGTGAAGTCTTAAGACTTGCGCCGATATCATCTCATCCTTTGATCGTAGGTCCACTTACGAACCTTGATGGCGGTGAGTTTGGCGGCATCCGGATGATTTGGGTTGATGAGGATGTTGTGCTCCTCGGGAACAATCACCGACGGCACTTCGGCCAGTAGCGTCGTCTTTCCCTGAAGCCAGGCCGTTCCCCAATCCATCGACACCTTGCCAGCGGGCTCGGCATCCCAGCCGACGTGACTTGCCGGGTCGAAGACGATTCGCGAGTTCCATGCCCCGATTGGAATCTGGATCTGCGCCAGATAGCGGTTAAGCGGTAAACCATCACCGGAACTTAAATGAACCACCGTCTCCAAACCGGCCAGCGAACGCGAGACCGAGGTGTAGATCAAGGGGATGCCCTTACGGTTCCAGCAACCGCCAGTGACTTCAGCGCCCCTTCCAGAGAGGTCGTGTGCCTCGTATTCTGGTGTGTCGGCTGCTATGCGCCAGACACCAATGTCCACGCTTTACGCGTAGGCGCCAGACTGCATCCGCGCGACCAGGTCGGAGACTATGCCACGGCCATCGCTGGTGTCCATCAACTCGGCTGGGCGCTTACCGCCAAGAGCCGCCTGCGGCCGGTCTAACCACGCCGCAACCCATTTGGCGGCATCTAAGCCTGCAGCGTCGCCGGATTCCTTGACCATTTGGCCTACCTGACCGACCAGACGTGCGATGCCAAGGACACGCTCGCTTTCGTCTTGATTCAGCACCTGCTGTTCGCGCAGCTTGCGATTGACCGTGGCTCGGGCTAGACCGATGGTGCTGTAAAGTTTTTCCTTCGAGATCGCCATATCCTCGGAGATCAGCACGAGTAGACCCGCGGGCACACCCTCTTTTACCAGCTCCACCCTTTCGATGGCATCGAAGGGGTAAATAGAAGCGAGTGGCCGGCGTCGGCTAAGGAGGTCGCGCCAGAGTTTGTTCAATCTCGGGCCGCGTGTGAAGGTGTGCCTTGCGTGCCAAAACTGAGCGTCAAGATTACTGTCGCCGGGCGTAAAACTCTGATTCAGTTGATAGGCTATCTCGTCCTTCAATCCTTCTTCGTCCTGGGCCATCAGAAGCTTGGCCAGTGCCAGATGGGCTCTTTCCCCACCGGATTTGCTGCGATAGATCGCTTCAGGATATCCATCGCGACCTGCGTCTCCCCTCGCCGGGCATGGTATCGGGCGAATCTCACCGCCACGAAGCTTCTTCCTGGACTCGCCTCGAATGCACGCTTCAGTGCATCCACTGCTCGTGTGTGATCTTCCAGAACCTTTCCCAGATCAGATTCGAGAGCTAGGAGAAATTGATCCCCAGGAAAGTGCTGTAGCCCTTCGAATATCGTTTGCTCGGCCTGTCGGAGTAGTTCCGTGAGGCTTCGCTGCTGAAGTTCGAGACTAGTCGCGATATTTCCTTCTGCCATCTCTTGCAATTTCTCTTTGATCTCGTCAATTAAAAGTTGGCCCATCGAATGAAACGGATGCGACACCCGACTACCGCTAGTTTGCTTTCGAAGAATAGATTTTGCGTCTTCCCGCAACCTTTGTTTTGCCAGTTTATGCGGTGACCTAAGAGCGAGATTCCTAAGAATCGTGGCCTTCGTGTGTAGGACCGCCCGATCTGTGTAGTCGAGGGACTGCTCTGCCTTTGCGATCGCCCTTAAAGCCGCGTCAAGATCCCCGTTTGGGTGATGCATCTCAAACACGGCGCGCTGGTGTTCCACGGTGGCGATCGAGGCCCCACTATCCTCGGCGGCATCAAAGATTTGATAGGCAATCGCTTTGTTCGCGAACAGGTCGGCTAGAACCCGCCCTCGAACTATCTGCCGGAATGCTGCTTGATCGGACGCATAGTCGACGTCCATGTTACGGATGATGCGGGTAATCTGATTGGCTCGCTCTACAGGATCTGGTAGCGCTTGGCGGAACACCATCTCAGCGATGATCGGATGCCGACTCCGATACATGTGATCGCGACTGCTATAGTCATCGTAGGCGCGCACCACGTGTTCAAGCGGCTTGAAGAACTCGCGCTCAAATCTGTCGAACGTTATTCCGCTGATTCGCGAGATAAGACCTGCGCGCACGCCTACGGAAAGCCGGTGCAGAGTACAAACGTCCAGGTAGACGATTTGTGCTTCAACTGGGCGAATGTTCCTATACTCGTCGAACACGATCTCTTCGAACGGCTTATTGGAGCTTAGGTCGTGCAGCGCCACGAGCAATTGTCGTTCAGACGTCAGCTTGAAGTGGTCAAACTGTTCTTGAGCGGAAGCCGTAGCGAGTCGTCCCAGAGCACCGTGGGAAGTTAGCCTTTGCAGCAAATTCGAGATTTCGCTTTCGGTAAGATCATGTAACTCGTAGTCGTTCTCGATACGGGTTGCGAGATTTCCAGCATACACGTTCCACTCGTTGTTGCGCGCTCCGAACAGGACCGTGACTGGGGTCCTGGTCTTTGATGACCAAGACAACAAATCCTGAAGGTCTTCTATATGGGGGATCCCGTCCTCGATGACGATATAAAGGCGTTCTCCCGTCAAATAACTCAGCTCAGCGAGTTGATCACGACGAAGAAGGCCGCCTTCTTTCAGAAAGAAGATCAGTCCGTCGAAGTCGTGTGCGATGTCCCAGGCAATTCGACGGAGTGTGACCGACTTACCGCTGCCGGCATGTCCCTTGAGTGCGTACGCTTGGACCGGCTTCAACCGGCTCTTGTCAAGGAATGCGTCCAGGATTAAATCGTCCGCTACTCTCCTGGGGACATCCAGGTTCTCTTGGTACACACCCCACTCGATTGTTCGACCTTTGAAGAAGTCCAGCGGCGCGACACCATGAGTCGGCATCGCCTTATGAATGTGTAGTAGCTCGTTTTCTAGATAAGCAAGCAAATTGATTGACGGCGCGACGGGAGCCTTAATCCACCCACGAATGGATGTGTCATCCGATTTGACGAGAGCACCAAGCGTCCGAGAGGCTTTGGGAATGGTCGCGTCGAGTTCCTTGAGAAATGCCTCGAACGTATTGGTACATACGGCAAAGCGTTTCGTGCTCCAATAGCGCTGAAGTATGTCGTCAATACCTGGGTTGACGAGACCATAGTACGGCCGCTGCACTCCAAGATCGGCTAGGTCAAACAAAATCTGCTGGATGTTCGGGTCACCGACATCGTACCCGCAGAAGATTACTGGGCGTTCTCTGGCCCAGTCTTCAAAATGCCGGAAGAGCCGAGCTCTGTTCTTACGGTGTCTCGCATACTCCTCGGACGCGAGAATTAGGGGGAGGTTCTCATCGGTCGCGCGAGAGATGCAACCGTGAAGCTTCAGGTACAGCACTTGAGAAGGGTCGCGAAGCTTCTCCGAAAAGTTATCTCCATCGCGCAGTATAGGGGCTAGACTCTGTTCCCGTTCTAGGCAGGCGTCGTAAGCATGTTCAAGCACAAGGTCGAAGTTCGTAGTGACAATGGCATACCACCTGAACGATGGGATTAGGAGGTGAAATGGGGCCGGCTGCAGCGGAGCAAATAGCTCCTTGATGTGCTCTTGAAACTTGGCTAAGCCCGCTTCATTCTTTGCGAGCTCCGCTACTTGGGAGAGTGGTTTCGACCTCAAGGCGCCGCCAAGAAATCGGTCGCATAGAATTTCCCTCAAGCGCTCCCCGGAGGGAGCCTCCTCCCCGTTGGGGCCTTTCGCGCCAGATGCGGCGCCGGCACCCAAGAACAGGATTGAGTCGCCCCGCTGAATTGTCTCCAGCAGAGATGGAGTAAGCAGAGTACGAGAAGCCATACATCACTTCCTTAATTCACTTGCCGCTAAGGTACAAAACTCCATAGAGTGCGTCGCGGCTCGCCTATGGAGACGCCCGATACAGTAGGTTACCGGTTAACCTCCCGCGCAAAGGTCGAATGCCCTGTCCATTACGCCGGGTAACGGATTTTGAGAATGGGCTCTAAATCTCTTAATACGAGTTAGGTACACAGTTTCCGAGCAGTCACTATCCGCGACGAAGCGGACGATGCGCGGCAGATGGATTACCTTCACTACAATCCAGTCAAGCACGGTTATGTTACGGCATTTGCGCAACGGCCGTACTCGGCGTTCCACCGCTCAAGCTGCGAGGACGGGAACCGCGGAGCATTTCTTGAATCGGCGGTCCACAAGTTCGAGCCGCGCGGCCAGGGAAAGTGATCGAAGCGTTTCGATTCGCTCGCGCAAGGTGCGCAGCGTCGCATGAATTTCGGCGGCTTGGCCAGTCGGCGGCTCCGGTGTCACGGTGAGCGCGGCCGGCGGAACGCTCGCCGGATTATCTAAACACCAAAGGCCCAGCTTCGAAAGGCGAGCCTCAGCCGCCACGGCGGATTCGACGAGAACCGGGGCGGCATCGCGCGCCCGGCCGTGCCACCATACCAATGCATCCGCCAGCCCACCCTGCGCCCGCCCGAGGAGTCGCGCCGAGGTATAAACACGCACGCGATGACTATGTCGAAACCGGCCCCCGGACTGGACGATCGCGCGGCAGATCGCGACGTCTTCGCTCGAGCGCTTGAGCGGCATTCCACCGGCTTGCGCGTAAGCCGCCGCTGTCAC
>JACCYU010000197.1 GCA_013696315.1 Gammaproteobacteria bacterium
TATAACTTCGCCAAGCGCCTGAAGACACTCAAAGGCCTCACGCCCTACGAGTACATCTGCAAAATATGGACACAACAACCCGATCGATTCAAACTCGATCCAACCCACCATATGCCGGGACTAAACACCTAGTGAGTATCTGGAGGTCACGATCACGAGACGCTGAAGGCCGACTCCCACTTGCCCCTTTTCTAAATGGAACTATATACATCACTAGCCACATACAGAGTTTACCGTTGATTCCTGAGTTTCGCGTGCGTACGCATTAGACAAATTAGTTCTTTACCGTTAAAATTACCGTCGCAACGAACTCATTACTACAGGAGGCGAGACATTGGACGGCAAACGAAAAGTTGAACGGCATATACGCGACAGGATGTTGAAGAAAAATGCCAAACAGCAAAAATTGGACGAATTGCGATCAAATTGCGAAAGCATCGAACGCGAAATTACGCTTGATCAGGTTGCTATTCAGTCTTACCAGGAAGCGTTACAGCACTTTCCTGATACCCAACATGAATCCGAGTCTGGTCGTAAACGTCCTAAACGCCTCCGGCAAGGCAGCGAAATCGCTCACGTGGAAAACATCATTCGCGAGGCTGGGCATCCCATGACGATCAGCGACATCTTGCAACGACTAAACAAGGAGGTGTCGATAAAAAATCGCAACGCATTGTCGAGGTCGATCGGGCTGTACGTCAGCCGCGGAAAATACTTTACACGGACCGGCCGTAACGAGTTTGGACTTAGCGAGACGCAGAATGACGAATCATGCGAGAGCAATCCCGTCTCTGATGTTAATGATGCGCCTGAAACTCGTGAAAATGCGTTTTCAGAGCTCCACCAATACCGAACCCAGAGAGTGATAAATGAATGAACCCAGCCGTGCGATAACACGGCTGGGTTCTTTTACGGCATGGGCAGTAGATCGGGCCTTATGCCGCGTGTTGGCGTGTGACCGCCTGTTACAGCAGGTTTAGTATAACATCGCCACATGTTCATATCGATCCCTCATGTGCCTCAGATCGCTAGGTCTGAGGCACATTTTGAGGATTCATATATGGTAGCGTATACCTCTAAGCGTGTCCGTGTACGCGCGTATGTTCGTATCCGGTTTCAACGCATCGAGCACGTGTGTCGTCATTGGAGACGCCCAAGACGCAGGCGACGCCCTAGAAATAACTAGGACAAGGTAAAGGAATGCACGCTAAGAACAGGGAAGCTGGTTCAGAATAGATGTACTTAATTGCCCCGCCTAAAGCGGGGCTTTTCTTTGCTTATTCGTTACATAAACGAGTTACGTATTGTCAGTGCTCGCTAAATCTATATTAATATCGACATCTATATCGATGCTTTTGCACTTCGGACATACGGGCGCACCTTTATTGGATTTTCCGTGAACCCATACATGCCCGCACTGTTCGCAACTATATGTCCCATGATGATTTTTATCTGAACTAATTACCGCGTCCACCATCGCGTCAAACTCTCCATATAACGGATTCGTGACTGGCTTCTTTGGAACTGCACCGCTTTTCCGTCTCATGCCGTTAACTCTTTATAGCTGAGCCGGTGTCTGATCATTCCGTCTACAGTGACCGCCATACAATCCATAGTATTAACGCGGGTCATGTTGTGGCGGTGCGCGAACTCGTTGACGTAGCGATGTAGGTGCTTGACGCTCATGTAGTGGTGAATACCGTAGTGCCCGCGCTTGAGAAGCGCCCAGAATGACTCGATACCGTTGGTATGCACTCGGCCACGTACATATTCACCAACACTATGGACAACTACTTGATGAGCGTAACCTGTCATTCCAACGTAGCCCGAATGAGAATCGGTGTAAAGCGTTGATCCAACTTGCACATTTGCAGTAATGGCAGGCTGTAGCGTGTCTCTATCGGTTCCGTTGATAGGAAATGCTTTTACTTCTCCGTTACGCTGTTTGAGACCGAACACAGCCTGCTTGCCAGCAGTTCCGCGCCCGGCTTTGAGCTTCTTCCGTTCGTGTTTATTCTTTTGCTTACCACCGATATACGTCTCGTCAATTTCTATTTCACCACCGAATAGACCACACTGCCGCTGCATAGCTTTGCGTATACGATGATCAAGGAACCACGCGCTCTTTTGCGTAATCCCTAGCTCCTTCGCCATTTGGACGCTAGAGACGCCTTTACGCGCCGTATGAAGCATGTAGATCGCCAGCAGCCACTTGTGCAGACCCAGCTTGCTCTCGGCAAGCACAGTGCCCGTACGAACGCTAAAATGCGAACGGCAGTCCTTGCAACGGTACGGCATCGGTTTGCCTGACGTAATCACGGAAACTGCCAGCGAACCGCAGCGGGGGCAGCAAGGGCTACCATCCCACCGGCGCTTTTCAAAGTATGTACGAGCAGCATCCTCGTTCGGGAATTGCTGGAAAAACTCGTACAAACTAAGCGGGATGGATTTCTTTACTTTGGGTTTCATGGCAGCCTTCCTATCTCTGATGTGGGTATTATAGGTCAGAGAATCTGGCTAGTCAAGTATATAGTTCCCTTTCTAAAGGGGGCAAGGGGGGATTTTCAACGGAACCTGATCAGGGAAGTTGACAGTGCGTTCTCCTCAGGGCAGCTTTACTTTCCTCGCGAATGAATGGGCTTGATTCCGCACTGGAACTTGCCTAGGCTAGTGAGAATAATTCATACCACGCGATCAGTGACATCATGACGACAGCCGTCAAGAAAACCATTTCGCTACCCCCCGACCTCGCCCGAGCGGCCGAGGAGATGGCTCGTGCTGAAGGCAAGACGTTGAGCGCGGTTATACAAGATGCGCTCCGCGCGGCCCGTGCATCGCGGCTCAAGGCCGATCTCCGCGGCGCCCAGGGCTACTGGTCAAAGCAAGCGAGGGACAAGGGTGTGCTTACCGAGAAAGATCTTGAGCGCCTGCTGGCCGAGTGAGGGCGGTTTTCGACACTAACATCTATATCTCCGCGCTGGTCTTCCCCGGCGGGCGCGCGGAGAAAGCGGTCCATGCCGCAGCGGATGGCTGGTTCGACCTTCTCATTTCCAAGGCGATCATCCTGGAAGTGCTCGACGTGCTGACGCGTAAATTTGGTCGCGACCCCGAAGAACTGTCTCGCGTCGCGCTTTTCCTTGCCGATCTCGCAAGCGTGGTTAGGCCCCGCAAGAAGCTCAACGTTCTTCGCGACGACCCGGACAATCGAATCCTCGAGTGCGCTCTTGCTGGCCACGCGGATATGGTGGTCACGGGAGACCACGCAATGCTCACGCTCCAGAAGATTGAAACGGTGCGAATCCTAACCTTGCGAGACTTTTTGGAGATCATCGACAGATCGGGATAGACGCCAATATCGGGTCATTCACCGCCTTGATCACCGCGAAGACGAAATCAGATCTCGCATCAGCGGCGATCAAGGCGCCGCGGTGTTGCTTGGCGTCCCTTCGACGACACTACGCTCCGCGCTCCTCGCTCCCTTGACGACATGTCGTAAACGCTGACGACATGCCGTAAAAATCCCCAGCTAACAACCCGTCAGTGGCCCCGTAGGCCACCCTCCGATAGCAACCACAAACGCTGTTAACTCAAATATTTAGGTGCGCCACATAGCCCTCATCGCGCGGCTGGCATCGCCGTTGCTCCGGCAGAGCCCAGGCTCAGCACGAGTTTATCGGAGGAATCGCAAATGAAAGCGCAACCATCATCGGTCCGGATGCTGCCGGAGCAAACCGTTCTGTCCGCCTGGCGTGAGCAACTGACGCAAGCCACGCCGGATCTGTCTCAAACGCTCGTTAACCAGCAGCCGGAGTTGTTGCCGCGCGGCCTGCTACACCAAGCTGCAAAGCTTGCCGCGGCAGGTGCGGCGGCGTCTGCAACGGCAGTTCTGTAGGACGGGTTCAAACCCGCCGATCAGCGGTGGTCGCCCTGCGTCGCGGCCGAACGAATTCGGCCCTACCCTCAGCGATTGCAAGCGCGGACAGGATGTCAGCTTCATACCCTCAGCCCAGCTGCCCCGCAGCCTACGCCGGCAGTGGCAGCGCTCATTGGCCGGTGTGGCGCTGTTGCTGGCGCTCGGCCAGGCGCCGGCGCTGGCCGCCGCCATCAATGTCGGCGGCGGTTGCACGCTCGTGAACGCCATTACCGCGGCCAACACCAACAACGCCATTGGCCGGTGTAGAGCTGGCCGCGGGGCGGACACCATCGTGCTGCCTGCGAACAGCAAGCACACGCTGACCCAAGTCAACAATCAGTACTTCGGGCCTAACGGCCTGCCCGTGGTCACCAGCACGATCACGATTGCGGGGAATAAGAGCGCCGCCGCGGGGACGCCTGCCTTCCGGATCCTGGCCGTCGGCGCCGGCGGTAATCTCACCCTCCGGCAGACCACCGTTAGCGGAGGCCTGCTTCAAGGCGACGACCAACCCGGCGGCGGCCTGTATCGTCGGGCAGGCCGCCTGACCCTGGACGGCTGCACGATCTCAGGTAATGCCGCATCCTCCCCCGGCGGCGGCGTGGCGAACGGCGCCGGCACCCTCACCGTGACCAACAGCACCATCTCGGGCAATACGGCCGAGTTCGCCGGCGGCGTGCTCAATAACAGCACTGGCACGCTGATCGTCACCAACAGCACCATCTCGGGCAATACTGCCGGCGTATCCGGCGGCGGCGTGTACAACCGCGGTACCGCCAGCCTCACCAACAGCACCATCACCAATAACGCCGCGTCCGCAGGCAACAGCACCATTTCGGGCAATCGCGCTCTCGGTTACCGGGGCGGCGTCGGGAACTTCCGGGGCGCCGTCACCCTCACCAACAGCACCGTTTCGAGAAATACTTCCGGCAATAATGATGAACCCGGTCGCGGCGGCGGCTTGTTCAACGCTCTTGGCCGTATGAGCCTGACGAACAGCACCGTCGTCGTTAACAAAACTGGCTACAACTCTCTGAGCCAGGGCGGCGGCGTGTTCAGCGGCGGCCGCAATGGCAACGTCAGGAGCGACGTCGTGCTCAACCGCACGCTCATCTCCGGCAACAGCGCTTTCTCCGGCGCAGAGATATTTCAAGTCGATGGCGGCGTCGTGACCGCCGGCAACTTTAACCTCTTCGGCTGGAGCGGACGCAACAACGCGAGCGCTCTGAGCGGTTTCATCCTCTCGGGCGCCAGCATCACCGCCACCTCGGACGGCAGCAGACCGACGGCGCGCGAGTCGATCTTCGATCTCGCCGCGCGCAGCGGCGCTGGGAGCGCTCCTTGGCTGGCCTGGCCCTGCTGCTGGCGCTCGGCCAGGCGCCGGCGCTGGCCGCCACCATCAACGTCGGCGGCGGCTGTTTGCTGGTCGATGCGATCACCGCGGCCAACACCAACAACGCCATCGGCTTGTGCAAGGCTGGCCGCGGGGCGGACACCATCGTGCTGCCTGCGAGTAGCACCCACACCCTCACGACGGCCAACAACAGCACACCTTACGGGCCGACCGGGTTGCCGGTGGTGACCAGCGCCATCACCATCGCGGGCAAAGGCAGCACCATTACGAGAGCTAGTGGTGCGCCTGCTTTCCGTCTGTTGGGAGTGAGTAGCACCGGGAATCTGACGATTCGGCAGACCACGCTGAGTGGAGGGGCGGCCGCTGGGAGCGATCGCACGGGCGGCGGCGTATTCAATCGCGGCAAGCTCACCCTCAGCAACAGCACCGTCTCGGGCAATACTGCCGCCGATGGCGGCGGTGTGTACACAGGCTACGGCAGCGTGACCTTCACCAACAGCACCGTCTCGGGCAACAAGGCGTCCGCGGCTGGCGGCGTGTACACAAGCCACGGCACGGCGATCCTCACCAACAGCACCGTCTCGGGTAATACCGCTCAAATTACTGCCGGTGGCGGCATCATCGCGGATTACAGCCACGTGACCCTCACTAACAGCACCGTCTCAGGCAATAAGGCCTTCACGGCCGGCGGGATTCGCAGCTTCAAGAGCCGTGTGAACCTGACGAACAGCACCGTGTCGGGCAACACGGCCGTCAGAGAAGGCGGTGGCATATTCAACACGAGCGGCGTTATGAGTCTGATCAACAGCACCGTGTCGGGCAATAAGGCCGGTACCCTCGGCGGTGGCGTGTACAGCGGTGGCCGCTTCGGCAACGACAGGAGCGATGTTGTCCTGACCCGCAGCCTGGTCTCCGGCAACGTCGCGACATTCGGCACAGAGATCTATCAACGTGAAGGCGGCGTCGTCACCTCTGTCGGCTTCAACCTGTTTGGCCACGACGGGGCCATTAAGGAGAACGCTTTGCGTGGTCCCGGTTTACCGTACTCTGAGCAACAACGGTGGCCCGACCCAGACCCATGCCCTGGTCTCAGGCAGCCCGGCCATCGATGGGGTGGGGAATTGTCCGTCGCCCGCCATAGATCAGCGAGGCGTGCCCAGGCCGCAGGACGGCGACAACGACGTTCTCGCCCTGTGCGACATCGGCGCCTTCGAGCTGCGGGCGCCGTGACTGCGACGGCCTATCCGTCACCAAGGTCGGCACATCGGCCAACGAGACCATCAACGGCACGGCCGGCCTGGACGTGATCCATGGCTTAGGGGGCAAGGACGTGATTCGGAGTCTGGCGGGCAACGACATCGTCTGCGGCGGGCCAGGCAATGATCAGCTATTCGGTGGCTCGGACGACGATCGGCTATTCGGCGACGCCGGTACTGCGCTCGAACGGGGAACTCGGTTTCGACCGCTGCCACGTCGATGATTCGGCAACGCCATTGTCTGCGAGCAGGTGTTCACTGCGCCCGATATGTGATGAGCGAACCTTGAGCCGTTAGCGTCGAAAACTACAGCATCGCAGGTGGATTCGATCCACCTTGTGATGGTGTGCTGCTAAAGGCTCACCCTCGCGATGACGGCTTACAAGGTTTGATCGATTGCTGCGCGCTGGTTGCAATCATTTACGGGTGTTCACGCCCTCACCCCACACGATCCGCAAATCGTGTGACCATTGGCATCGAAGGCGACGCAAGGATCCATGCCATCATTGCGACCCTCGCACCGAATGCAGACAATGATGGGCGCGAACAAAAGATCAGCAGAACGGGTAGATAACGTGGACAAAAAATCAGCAGAACCGATAGATGAAGCCAGTGCAGAGGCGCTGAAGAGCGTGCATACGAGCAATCTGCCGGCCCTGTTCGAGCAGTTGCAGATCAGCCTCGTGGTGTCGACCTATCAGGCCGGCAAGGTGATTCTGATACGCAGCGACGGCCAGGCGCTCAACACTCACTTTCGTACGTTCGCAAAGCCCATGGGCATCGCCGCCGACCCGACGCGGCTGACTATCGGCGGCACCAACACGGTCTGGTATTACCGCAATCTGCCGGCCGTGGCGCCCAAGCTCGACCCGGTGGGCAAGCACGATGCTTGTTACTTGCCTCGCCGCATCCACGTGACAGGCGACATCGACATCCATGAAATGGCGTACGACCGCGATGATGAGCTATGGGTAGTGAATACCCGCTTCGGCTGCCTGTGCACGCTCGATGCCGCGCACAGTTTTCATCCACGCTGGCGTCCGACTTTCGTCAGCGCCCTGGCGCCCGAGGATCGCTGCCATCTGAATGGGCTGGCAATGGTCGATGGGCGGCCGAAGTACGTTACCGCGCTGGGCGAGGCCGACATCGAAGGCGGCTGGCGTGGGAATAAAGCCCACGGTGGGCTTTTGATCGACATCGACAGCAACGAGATTCTGCTGCGTGGACTTTCCATGCCGCACTCGCCGCGTTTCTATCAGAACCAACTCTGGGTGTTGGAATCCGGGCAGGGAAGTCTCGCGGCCGTTGACCTTGCCACGCGCACCTGGCGCACGGTGGCGGAGATGCCCGGATTCACTCGCGGCATCGATTTTTATGGACCGCTGGCCTTCATAGGTCTCTCGCAAGTACGCGAGTCGGCGGTATTCAGCGGCATACCGTTGGTCAAGCGCTTGAGAGAACGCACGTGCGGCGTCTGGGTGGTGCGTATCGACACGGGAGAGACGCTTGGATTTCTGCGCTTCGAGGCGGGCGTGCAGGAGATCTTCGCCGTGCAGGTGCTCCAGGGCATCCGCTATCCCGAGATGCTGGAGTGGGGAGATGAGCGGCTTTCGCATTCCTACGTAATGCCGGATGAGGCGCTTGCCCAGGTGCGCCTCCCGACCGAGGAAGAGCTCGCCCGCTCGCCCGCGTTCCATTTTCAGAAAGGCGCCGAGCTGTATCGCAAGGGCCAACTGAGCGACGCCATCGCGGCGTTCGAGCAGTGCCTGGCGCTGGATGCAGCTTTCCCCAACATCCACTACAACCTGGGCGTGGCGCTGGGCGACGCCAATCGCTACGACGAAGCGGCCCGGCACCTACAAGCAGTGATCGAGGCCGAACCCGAGCGGGCCGAGGCCTTCAACAGCCTCGGGCACGTCATGAATGGTCAGCGCCGGTCGCGTGAAGCTATCGGCTACTACGAGCAGGCGATCGCGCTGCAGCCGGACTACGCCCAGGCGCATTTCAACCTGGGCATGACCTTGCTGCAAATGGGCGATTATGCACGCGGCTGGTCCGAGTACGACTGGCGCTGGAAGACCGGCGAGTTCGCGCCGTTTCAATGTCCGCATCCGCGCTGGGATGGGTCTGCCATCCCCGACCAGACCCTCGTAATCCACACGGAACAAGGCGCGGGCGATGCGATTCAGTTCGCGCGCTACCTGACATGGGCGGCGCAGCGTTGTAAGAAGCTCATCCTGGTATGCACGGCGGACTTGATGCCGCTGTTTACCACGCTGGCCGGCATTGCCGAGGTGCGCGAGGCGGGGACCATCAACGTGGCCGAGTTCGACACCTATCTGCCCATCATGAGTCTGCCACGCGTGTTCGGCGTCACCCTCGACAACGTTCCGGCGACCACGCCCTACATCGATGTTGAAGCGATACACCGGCGCAAAGGTGGGGACGCCATTCCGGCGCTGCCCGCGTCCGCCCTGCGCAAGGTCGGCATCGTCTGGGCGGGCAGCCCCAGCCACCGCAACGATCGCAACCGCTCCTGCGCATTACGTGAGTTCCTGCCGGTGCTAAGCACACGGGATACCGCCTTCTACAGTCTGCAAAGAGGCGAGGCCA
>JACCYU010000198.1 GCA_013696315.1 Gammaproteobacteria bacterium
CTATGCGACCCCATTCGTTTAAGATCTTAGTCGCGGTATCGACAATAGCAGGGCTTGGCATGGGCACGGCCGAGGCGCGCGATCAGTTGCGCATCGTCGGGTCCAGCACGGTTTATCCGTTTTCGAGCTATGTGGCCGAGGAGCTGGGCGCGGTCACCGATCATCCCACGCCGGTTGTGGAGTCCACCGGGTCAGGCGGCGGTTTCGAACTGTTTTGCGCTGGTGGCGCCGGGAATACGCCGGACATCACGAACGCGTCGCGTCAGATGGAATCCGACGAGTACAAGCTGTGCGCGGAAAACGGTGTCACGGATATCACCGAAGCGGTGATCGGTTACGACGGCATCGTCATCGCCAACAGCATAGACGGGCCTGACCTGGCCTTGAGCATTGAGGATCTGTTCATGGCGGTGGCCGCGAAAATTCCGCAAAACGGCAAGCTAGTCAACAACCCATACAAGAACTGGAGCGAAATCAACCCTGATCTGCCGGACGAAGAGATCCGCATCTACGGTCCACCGACCACCTCAGGCACGCGTGACGCGTTCGAGGAACTGGTGATGGAGGCGGCTTCCGAAGAAATGACAATCTACGGCGACGAGGGCTACACCGAGGTGCGTCGGGACGGCGTTTACGTGGAGTCGGGAGAGAACGACAACCTCATCGTACAGCGTCTGGAGCAGGATACGGGCGCGGTCGGCATTTTCGGTTACAGCTTTTTAGAAGAGAACGGCGACGCGATCAAGGGGGCGACGATCGACGGTGTGGCGCCCGAGCGCGAGCTGATCTCGTCCGGCAAGTATCCCGTTTCCCGCAGCCTGTTCTTCTATACCAAGAACTCACATGCGCAAGACGTCGTAAGCATGGACGACTATGTGTCGCTGTTCATGAGCGACCAGATGATCGGCGAAGACGGACTTTTGCAGGATCTGGGTCTAATCCCGTTGCCCGAGGATATGCTCGAAGACATGCGGGACAACGTCGACGAACGCACAAGGCTCAAGGCTAGCGACCTCGAAGGCTAGGCAGTATAAGTATGAGCAGTTAGAGACGGCCGTAAGCGGAAATTATGACGCGCCACACGAGGCAGTTCGACCTGCGTGCGCATGCCTCGAAACAGCGTCAGCGCGCCGCAATATGCCGCGGTGACGCCCGGTTACCGCCTTAACGTATCAGCGCGACGAAACCGTTAACACATCGACCAGCATGGACACAGGACAAAGCATTCTTGCCTTCACTAGCGGGCTGGTCGTTTTGATGACGGCCGCCTATATTCTTGCCCGCCGGCAGGCGGTGGCGACGGCCTCGACGGGGGTCAAAATGCATTCGCTGCCGGGTCAGTACGGCTGGTACGCCGTCATTACCGCGGCGTTGCCCGCACTTGGCGTGGCAATTGCCGGCGCTTTCCTGCACCTCGTGGGCTTTCCCGCGCCGTCCGGGATCATCATTGTCGTGGCGGCGCTCGCGATCGCCGCTGGAGGTTTGTGGTACGGGCTTCATACCGTGCGACCGAGCTTACGGGCCCGCGCGTTCATCGACAACGTGGTGCGGCGCTTGCTGCAGGCCGCGGCGCTGGTGTCCATCTTTACCACCATCGGCATCGTGCTCTCGGTGCTGTTCGAATCGCTGCGTTTTTTTGGCGAAATCAGCTTCTTGGACTTTATTACCGGCACGGAATGGAACCCCTCGGCCGCCTTCGGCGGCGACACGGGGATGGCACCCGAATTTGGTGCGGTGCCATTGTTCCTGGGCACGGCCGTCATCAGTCTGATCGCCATGTGCGTTGCACTTCCGGTCGGCCTGTTCGCGGCCATCTACATGGCCGAATACGCATCCGCGCCCGTGCGCGCATGGGCCAAACCGGTGCTGGAAGTCCTGGCCGGCATCCCGACCGTTGTTTACGGTTTTTTCGCCGCCCTCACCGTAAGCCCGCTGGTGGTCGTAGTCGCTGAGTTTTTCGGCCTCGACGTCGAGTACACCAACGCCTTGGCGCCCGGTCTGGTGATGGGCATCATGATTACGCCGTATATATCGTCTCTGTCCGATGACGTGCTCAACGCCGTGCCAAACAAGTTGCGCGAAGGCGCCTACGCACTCGGTACGACGCGCGCTGAGACCATCAAGCATATCGTTCTGCCGGCGGCCTTCCCGGGAATTCTTGCGGCCTCCCTGCTGGGCGTGTCGCGCGCGCTGGGCGAGACGATGATCGTGGTCATGGCGGCGGGTCTACGGCCTAACATGACCATCAACCCGCTGGAAGACCTGACCACCGTCACTGTGCAGATCTCCGACTCGCTGACGGGCGATCTCTCCTTCGACAGTCCGGCTACGCAGTCGGCGTTCGCGCTCGGACTGGTGCTGTTCGCGGTAACGTTGAACTTCAATCTCATTTCCAATGTGATGGTGCGCCGCTTCCGCCAGCGCTACGTATAAGTTATGGCCATTAATCATCAGGCAACTCAACAGTCCGTACAGGACAGGCTGAAGCGCCGTTACCGCGCCGATCGCCGCTTCAAGGCCTACAGCATCGGCGCGCTGTGCGTGGCGATTGCTTTTCTGGCGCTGTTTTTTACCGATATCGTGATCAAGGCGCTGCCCGGCCTCCAGCAGGCGGAGATCGAGCTCACCTACACGTATACCGACGACGTGATGTTCGATCCCGGCGCCGGCGTGCAGGGTGACGAGGCACTGGCCGATGAATTCAACTCGTTGATCAGCCGGGGCTGGACGCGGCTGTTGCCGGAGGAACTGGAGGACAATCCGGAGCTCGAGGGCACCACGGAAACATTGTGGGTGTTGGCGACTGATGACGTGGATCAATACCTGAAGGGCGAGTACAACGCGCTTGGCGAAGAAGAACGCGCGCTGGTGGATCGCCTGGCCGAAGACGGACGCGCGAGCCTCAATTTCAATACTTATCTGTTTACCAACGGCGATTCCAAGCTACCCGAGATGGCCGGCTTGAAGTCGGCGCTGGTCGGCTCACTATATCTCGTCTTCCTGGTGTTTATTTTCGCTTTTCCGCTGGGCGTGATGACGGCGGTTTATCTTGAGGAATACGCACCCGAAAACCAGCTGACCAACTGGATCGAGGTCAACATCAATAACCTGGCCGCGGTGCCGTCGATCATCTTTGGATTGCTCGGTCTGGCCGTATTCATTAATTTCTTCGGTGCGCCGCGCTCATCCGCGCTGGTTGGGGGGTTGACGATCGGTATCATGACGTTACCGCTCATCATCATCGCCGGGCGCGCCGCGCTGCGCGCGGTTCCGGACTCGATACGACAGGGCGCACTCGCGGTCGGCGCCTCGCGCTGGCAGATGGTCAAGGATCATGTGCTGCCGCTGGCGCTGCCGGGCATTTTGACCGGCACGATCATCGGCATGGCGGTGGCGATAGGCGAGACTGCACCGCTGCTGATCATCGGCATGATCGCCTACATCCCCGAGGCGCCGACCAGTTTCACCGAAGCCGCCACCGTGCTGCCGGCACAGATATTTACATGGGCCGGCATGCCGGAACAATCGTATACGGGCCGCACCGCTGCCGGTATTCTGGTTTTGCTCGCGGTCATGATCACGATGAATGCGACCGCCATCTACCTGCGCAATCGCTACACGCGGCGCTGGTGACACGAGGTAATGTTAATGAACAAGTCGCAAGAGACGTCGCCTTCTTTCAACCCGCACAGCGCGCCCTCGCACGCGTCTCGACGCGCAGACGACAAGTCGGAAAATGCCGAATTTGAAGGCGGCAGTCAGGCATCGGGCGAATCGTGGGTGGGCCACGAGAGGCGAAAAGAGAGCGCGCCGGGCGGCGCTCCGCCAGTCGATGCGCCCGCCGCCAAGACCGACAATCCGGTCAAGGTTCGCATCAATAACCTGAACCTCTGGTACGGCGAAAAGCAGGCGCTGTTCGATATTAACATGGACATCGTCGAGCGCGAAGTGACCGCTTTCATCGGTCCTTCTGGCTGCGGAAAGTCGAGCCTTTTGCGCTGTCTCAATCGCATGAACGATCTGATCGGCAGCGTGCGGATCGAGGGCAATATAAAAATCGACGATCAGGACATCCACGACGCCTCGCTGGATGTGGTGTCGCTGCGCTCGCGCATCGGCATGGTGTTTCAGGCACCCAACCCTTTCCCCAAGAGCATCTACGAAAATGTCGCCTATGCGCCGCGCATTCACGGCCTGGTCGCGGGTCGCGCGGCCATGGACGATCTGGTGGAGCAATCGCTGCGGCGGGCCGGGCTGTGGGACGAAGTCGCGGACCGTCTTCGAACCACCGGCACCGCGCTTTCCGGCGGCCAGCAGCAGCGGTTGTGCATCGCGCGTGCAATCGCGGTCGGACCCGACCTTATCCTGATGGACGAGCCCGCCTCCGCGCTCGACCCGATCGCCACCGCCACTATCGAGGACTTAATCGCGGAACTGCGCGACAACTACACCATCGTAATCGTCACGCACAATCTGCAGCAGGCCGCGCGCGTCGCCGGATTCACCGCATTCTTCCACTTGGGCAAACTGATTGAGTACGACCAGACGGACAGGATATTCACCAACCCGCGAGAAAAACGCACCGAGGATTACATCACAGGGAGATTTGGGTGAGGCCAAATTGAATGTCCAGTGAACATTCAATTTGGCCGAACGACCCGCAGGGGTGCGCCGCCCTGCGGCGCACGGGCAGTCCAGGACGGACTACACTGGCCCTTCCAGCGGTGCAGGATAGCACCGCGCCAGAAGGCGGGGCCGGATCGCCGCACCACGGACGGTCTTACCCGCGTTTCCGCCGAACGCTTTGCCACGGAGGGCTAAGCACGGACCTGAATAATGCGCTTGCATCACGCCAGGGACGGCTACTCGGCGCCTGCGACAAGCAATCCCCCCATCCCAGCCTTCCCGCGTCAAGGGGGAAGGTGTTCAAAACATAGCCCCTCGGCACAGCTGTTTCACTAAAGGTCATCGCTATGGACACCGACAGGCAACACCTCACGCACCACATCTCCAGGCGTTTTAACCGTGAGCTGGAAGATCTCACCAACCGCGTGTTGCGCATGGGTGGCATGGTGGAGCAGCAACTCGGCGACGCGCTCAACGCCGTGACCAACGGCGACGAATTGCTGGCGCGCCACGTCATCGACCACGATTACCAGCTCAACGAAATGGAGGTTGAAATCGACGAGGAATGCGTGATGATCCTCGCGCGGCGCCAGCCGGCCGCCGGCGATCTGCGGCTGGTGTTCGCGATGCTGAAGACCATCACCGATCTCGAACGCATCGGCGACGAAGCCAAGAAGATCGCCAAGCTGGCGTTGAAGCTGGCGGAATCCAAATGGTCTGATCGCCGCTACACCGAGATCGCCAGCCTGGGCTGGTACGCCAGCGACATGCTGCACCAGGTGCTGGACGCGCTCGCGCGCATGGACGCGGAACTTGCGCTGGAGATCGTCAAGAAAGAAGAGGTCGTGGATCGCGAATACGAGATCATCATGCGCCAGATCATCACCTACATGATGGAAGACCCGCGCACCATCACCCGTTCGCTGGAAGCGGCCTGGGCGGCGCGCGCGCTGGAGCGAATCGGCGATCACGCCCGCAATATCGCCGAAGACGTCATTTATCTGGTCAAGGGCAAGGACGTGCGGCACACCGACATGGTCGACGTGGAAGCATCGGTGCATCCGCAAGCGCCGACCTGACTATCGCCTGCATCGACACGCGCCGCCTGACCTCTATAATAGTGGGATGCCCGAGCGCCCATACCTCATTGCTTCCGGCAGGCAAGCAGCCCGCGCCGCGGTAGCCGGCATGGACGGCGCCAGTTCGGCGCTGGCGGTAGGCGCGGTTCCCCCGTGCGAACTGCTTATCAACCGCGAACTCAGCCTGCTGGAGTTCAACCGGCGCGTGCTGGAACTGGCGGAAGACGAGTCGGTACCCCTGCTGGAGCGGCTGCGGTTTCTGTGCATTTCCAGCACCAACCTCGATGAATTCTTCGAAATCCGTGTCGCCGGTCTCAAGCAGCAGGTCGCGCTTGGCATCAGCCGCATCGGCCCGGACGGTCTGTCCGCGCAGGAACAACTCGCGCAGATCTATCCGGCCGCACACGCGCTGGTGGACGATCAGTATCGCATTCTGAACGACATTCTGATCCCGGCGCTGGCCGACGAGGACATCCGCTTCGTGCGCCGCGCGGAATGGAATGAGGCGCAGGCGAAATGGGTACGAAACTATTTTATCCGTGAGCTGTTTCCGGTGCTGAGTCCACTGGGACTGGACCCCTCGCACCCGTTTCCGCGCATTCTCAACAAGAGCCTCAATTTTGTCGTCACCCTGGACGGCAAGGACGCATTCGGACGCGACAGTGGTACCGCGCTGGTGCAGGCGCCGCGTTCGCTGCCGCGCCTCATCCGGCTGCCGGAGCGCATCTCGCGCAAAGGTCATCATCTGGTATTCCTGTCATCGATCCTGCACGAGCACGTGGGCGAACTGTTCCCCGGCATGCAGGTGCTGGGCTGCGCGCAATTTCGCGCCACGCGCAATTCGGACCTGTTCGTGGCCGAGGAAGAGATAGAGGATTTACTGATCGCCCTGCAGGGCGAACTGCCCTCGCGCAACTACGGCGACGCGGTGCGGCTGGAAGTCGCGGACAATTGCCCGGAGCGCGCCGCGCGTTTCCTGTTGCAGAAATTCAAACTGCAGCCAGAAGACCTCTACCGGGTCAATGGCCCGGTGAATCTCAATCGGCTGCTGGCGATGCACGGCTTTGTCGACCGCCCCGACCTCAAGTATCCACCTTTCATTCCCGCCCTGCCCCGCACCCTGACCTCGCGCGGCAATCTGTTCGAGCGCATCGCCAAGAGCGACATTCTTTTGCACCACCCGTTTCAGTCGTTCGCACCCGTGGTGGAATTCGTCCGCCAGGCCGCGACCGACCCGAACGTGCTGGCGATCAAGCAAACGCTTTATCGAACGGACGCCGATTCAGAACTGGTCGAGTTGCTGGTGGCGGCGGCGGTGGCGGGCAAAGAGGTCACCGCGGTGATCGAACTGCGCGCGCGCTTCGACGAGCAGACCAACAT
>JACCYU010000199.1 GCA_013696315.1 Gammaproteobacteria bacterium
TGCAGACCAGCATGGTCTTGTCGGACAGCGGGTCCAGAAACTGTCCGAGCCGGCTCTCCCAGTGGAAACGCTTGGCGAGGAACCCGTCCACCGCATCAGACGCGCCCATTACCGCGAACAGGCTTAAGGCCGCTGCGTAATGTCCGCCGGCAAGCAGACCCATAAGCGGCGCCACGAGCGCAAACCGCAACACGGTGATCAGATTCGGGAGATGTCGTAACTGCACCTTCACGACCGTTTGAGTCCGCGCGCGCGGCGGCGGCCCGCGTTCACTGGAGCATCCGGAAATGCAGCGCCGGCGCGCGTTCGCGGACGTACACAGGTTTGTCCCCGTCCGCAGGTTTAACCCTGAGCGGAGCCGGGGCAAGCACCGGCAACGGCGCTGCTTCCAGCACGTCCCCCAGCCCGATGAGCCGCCTGATATTGGCCTCGTCGCCGCTCACCTCCAGCAGAAAACTGGCGTAGCCGGGCCCGATCCGGTAGATCCGATGGCTTCTAGCCAGCGCGAGATTGTCCAGATACGTTTCCAGTCTGGCGAAGTCTTCCAGCGAGTCCACGCCTTCCACCGACATCAAAAGTCCGCCCTGCGCGCCAGCGGTTTCGACTACCGCCAGTCGGTCGGCGAGCGAGTCGGCGACAAAATGCAGGCCATCGCCCAGCACCGCCTCTAGACTGCCGCCCTTGAGACTGGCGGCCGATGGCTCACCGCCGTAATAAAGCTGCCAATTGGCGCGCCAGTCGTCATCGCGCAAGGCCGCAACTGTCGCGATCACCACGGCGTCGGCATCGTACCGCGCGGATGCCTGGAGCACGTTTTCATCGAAGCCGCCGAGTACGTCCGCGACATCGACCTGCGCGCGATCCTCCAAGTCCAGCAACGGAAACAGCGCCGGGATCCCGCGTCGCGCCGCGACCGTTCTGACCACGCGATCGGCCCGTCCGCCATGGTCTTCAGCGACCAGGTATCGCCGGTCGCCGCGCTGCACCGCCAGCCAGATGAGCACCGCGGGCCGCTCGTCTACCCACACCGGCAAATCACCGTCGGTCAACGCCGCGTCCACTGCCGTGCCGTCGAATAACACGTCGAGCGTGGTCGCGTGGCCTCTTGCGCGGTATCCGAACTGCTGAACAAACGTCGACGCCGACGCCAGCAACGTGGCGGCCGCCGGCTGCGCCGCGATTTCGCGGTCGCCGGTGACCTTGACCAGTACCGCTTCCAGCGCGTCCTTAAAGGCCTGCTCGCGCGCGGCGGGTTCCTGGCTATCCACCGCCACCTCCGCCCGGTACAGATCACTTACGGCAGCGGCGCGCGCGCAATCCACCGCGCCGATCGAACCCATCAGCAGGAGCACGATGCCGGACAGAAAAAGGGCAAAATCAGTCGAGAAACGCAGCACGTAACGACTGTCCATAAATCAGCCGGGGGAGTTGCTTGAAGAAAGTACGATAACATAGATGATTCAGCACCATAGTTTACAGTTCCGCGCGACATCGTTACCATCATAATCCGTACCTGACCGTCACTACCCCGATGCCCGAGTACCCGGAATCAACGCCCTGTCTGCGCTATTGTGACGCGGGTGTGGATATCGATGCGGGCGAGGCGCTAGTGGAACGCATCAAACCCGCCGTCACAAGCACCTTGCGACCCGAGGTGCTGGGTGGACTGGGCGGCTTCGGCGCGCTGTTCGAGCTGCCCGTGGCGCACTACCGTCAGCCCGTGCTCGTCGCCGGCACTGACGGTGTCGGCACCAAGCTCAAGCTCGCCAGCGAACTCGGCCGGCACGACACCATCGGTATCGATCTCGTGGCCATGTGCGTCAACGACGTGCTGGTGCAAGGCGCCGAACCGCTGTTCTTCCTCGATTACTACGCCACCGGGAAACTCGAAGTCGATGCCGCCGCGCGGGTCATCGAGGGCATCGCCGCCGGCTGCCTGGAGGCCGGCGCCGCGCTGGTGGGCGGCGAAACCGCCGAAATGCCGGGCATGTATGCGCCGGGTGATTACGATCTCGCCGGATTTTGCGTCGGTGTGGTGGAAAAAGACCGGATTCTCGGCGGTTCACGGGTGCGGCCGGGCGATGCGATCGTCGGCATGGCCTCGACCGGGCCGCACTCAAACGGCTATTCGCTGATCCGCAAAATTCTTGGGAATAGCGGTGCGGCCTTCGATCAGCGCTGCGGCGATACGACCTTGGGC
>JACCYU010000200.1 GCA_013696315.1 Gammaproteobacteria bacterium
GGCCGCCCCGTCAGCGCCTCGACAATCGTGACGGTGGCGCCGTCTACCGGCGCGCCGGTGGCGCTATCGAAGACAATGCCCAGCGGATCGACCAGCGCCCGCGCGATCGAAGTATCGACTTCGTCGAGCCAGGTATGACCGTTGCGGCACCGGTTGACACCATGGTCAGGTCGACCTTGTTGTCAACCACAAAGGTCGCGGCGTTTGAACTTGCCGGATCCTGGGGGACGGCGCCAATCGAGTAATTCAAGGTCGCCGTGTTGCTAATCGTGACGCCCGAGGCGGTGGCGGCCGCGTGAAGGCTGGTTGATGCGCCCCACAGTAATGCCGTGGCCGTTACCAGGCCGAGCAGCCTGGTTAGTGTACAAGATTTCATGTTGGTGACTCCCCTGGTTTGCATGTGCTGCTTTCGTTATCTGGTTTGCGTTATGTATTAATCATCTCGGTGGATACGCGATGCTTTATCCACCCTACGATCTTCTAATTGCGCACGTAGCGCGCGTAGGGTGGATTAAGCGGCGCAAGCCGCGAATCCACCAGGGCCGCCGCGTACCCAGCGGCGGCTATCGCAGCACCACGCGGAACTGCACGCTGCCCTTTTCACCCGGCGGCAAAACCGGCTCGTACGCCCAGCGGATGTGCGTGTATTCGGAAGGCCGCGCCACGCGCTGCTCTCCATTCTTGCCCGTGACCATCAACTCTTCCGGCGCGGCGAACGATTTACCACCATCGACCGAATAGGTGATTGCGGTATCGGCGCCGATCGCGGAATTAGCCTTGTAGCGCGTGTGCTCAGGCACCTGGTTGGTAATCACGATTTTGTCGGCTATGCGGTCACTCGTGTTGTTGTAGTAAGTGGTGTAGATCACTTCCTCGCCCGGAATCACGCTCTCGGCGGGCACGATCTCGGTGACGTCTACGCCGTCGGCCGTGGTGGTCACGACTTCTCTCTCCGCCACCGAAATGAGCTTGACGTTTGCCGCATCCGCCACGTTGGCGATTACCAGCGCCGACAACAACAAGGCGCATAGTGCGGCGAGGGTTTGCTTGACAGTGCTACGGTTATTCATCGTTTGCTCCTTTTCAGTCTATGGTTACATCGAAGGTAATGGCGTACGTGGCGGCGTCGGTCACTTCACCGAGATTCACGTTCACCGTGTCGGCAGCAAACCTGCCGGGGTCGTTATCCCTGGCATCGGTCTGGGGCGCCGTGTCTAGGCGGATGCTATTGGCGACGTAGGTCACATTGGCGGGAACTGGATCGGTGATCACCAGCGCGGCTACCGGAACGGCGGTGACATCCGCCTCGATCGTGTAGCGGATCGTAGCACCCGGTCGCGGCGTGCAAGGCGGCGTATCGCAACCGCGATCGTTGGCGATCACCGCGGCGCTTTTGGTCAGCGTGACGGGCGATGCCGTCAACGCGATCAGATAGCGGCCGACAGCGTCGCCGTCAGCGCTGGTCGCGCCCGCGACCGCTTCGATGCCACCATCACCCAGCCCCAGGAATCCGGTACCGGGCGCGCTGCCCGCCGCGCCCGTAGTCGTCGATAACGCGAGTAACTGGCTGCCACCGATCGCGCCCTTGGCCTGTTCGCCGGGAACGTTGTTCATTACGAAAACGGTGATTTCGTTCGCTCCGTTGGCGTCCAGCAGAGGATCGTTGCCTCCGGGTGAATACCCGGGATCGGTCGCGGCGCCGTCGAACAGACCATTGCCGTTGCTATCGAGAAAAATACGCGCGGTGTCGGGATCGAAATCATCGGTATCGAGCGCGCGATTATTTACCTGCAGCGAGAAGGCCTCGGCCCCGTTACCGATGTTGCTGACAAGGAAGGTGAGTACGCGATTGGTATCGGGCGAAGCGGTCTCTAGATCGGCCGCGTCCTGCCAGATTACGGCCACGTCGATAATCTCGGCGACACTGAACTGGTCGGTGCTGCTCGCGGTTCCGGGCTCGCCTTCTAATTCAAAGTCCACGGTAGCGGAATTGACGATCGAGGTACCGGCCGGTGTGCCTGCCGCGAACAACGGCTTGTACGCCGCCGCCACCACACATAACAAAACGAGGATACAGGGCGGCATCCGTAAACCGATCCGGTGGTGCGCGGGCGAATTCAACATCGCGGGGGCCGTTGCGATCGCGGCGGGTTCAGCTTGAGTTCGAGTAAGCGCTGCTTGCCTCAGCAGCGGGGGAACCGTTATGCACTGATAACGCCGCCGCGCACGCCCTTGAAAGCACCGCGGGGTCGATGCCGGCCGTGAAAACCGACTTGATGATTAACGATGTCCCCATGATTTTGCCCGTCTGTTATTTTTGCTATTGGCGTGCCGGCTCGTCGATGCGCAACTAACACGCGCACTCAAGGATGTGGCGACGTAGGCGGAAGTTAGGCGCGGATCACATCACGAACAACCACATACCGATAAAACGGCTCGAAACTGCCGATAAACGGTTACTCCGGAGCCGTTTTTGCGAGCAAATGCATGTTCGATTGAACAGAACTTGACGGCTCATACACCTGATGCGGCCGTTCGTCGGCATCAAACCGGACGTGTAATGCCGGAACACCCGGCGATCGCGTGATTCATGCCGCTGATCGTGATCTGGCCTGCCGCCGCGTGGCTTTGCGAATACGTGCGGCGCACAATCCGTCGGTCTCGGCCAGTGACACCGTGGGGGAAGCGCGCGCAATGGCTGCAAGCAAGGCTATAGAATCAATGCCCGGGAAGGCCCTCGACGGGAGTAAATCCGTGGTCAGCAACCAGGCCGCATCGATCCTGGCGCTGGACAACGCACGGTCCAGCCGTGATACGACGGCCAGCAACTGCAAGTCACGAGGCTACAGCGTGATTCTGGCGGACAGCGGCGAACAGGCGCTGGCGCTGGCGAAAGCGCACAGTCCGGACATGGTGCTGCTCGATGCGCGGCTGCCGGAAATAGATGGACTGCAAGTGCTCAAGGACCCTGCGCAAAACGCGCTCCGCCTCGCTGTTGCCCATCATTTTTATGACACAAGAGTCGAACAGCGATGAAATTGTGGCGGCGCTGGCCCTGGGCGCCAACGAGATTGTGTGAGCAAACCGCTGGACTTCGCGGTGCTGTTCGCGCGCGTCGAGGCACAGCTTGCGATGCGGCGCCAGGCGCATTCGCGCACGAAAAGCCTGCTCGCTATCAACAGAAAACTGCGCGCGGACCTGGACAAACGCGAACGCGCGGGGCAAACATCGCCCCCGGCCGAAGAGCCGCGTTACCGCCAATTTTATGATGACACGCCGTCCATGTTTTTTCCGTGGACAGCGGCGGCAAAATACTGTCGGTCAACGCGTTCGGCGCCACATACTTGGGCTACGGCGTCGCGGAACTGCTGCACCGGCCGGCGCATACGCTGGTCTGGGAACACGATCGCACGACTTTGGTGGAACGACTCGCAGCGTGCATCGCAACACCAGAAACTGTTCATCGCTGGGAAATCTGCAAGCTGCACAAGAATGGCCAACCCTTATGGGTTCGGGACATCGCGCGCGCGATGCCGGATGGTGAGGGACGCGTGAACATCCTGGTAGTAAGCGAAGATATCTCCGAGACGCATTACCTGGCTCAGCAACTGTCGCACCAGGCCAGCCACGACGAGCTGACGGGACTGGTGAACCGGCGCGAGTTCGAGCGGCGCCTGCAGCGGGTATTGAGGACCGCGCGTGAGGAACGCAGCAAGCACGCCCTGTGCTGTATCGATCTGGACAAATTCAAGATCATCAACGATACGTGCGGCCATGTAGCAGGCGATGAGTTATTGCGGCAGGTAGCCACCTTGTTGCAAAGAGGCGTGCGTAACCGCGACACGGTGGCGCGTCTGGGCGGCGACGAGTTCGGGGTTTTGATGGAGCACTGTTCATCGCAACAGGCGCGGCTGGTGGCGGATGGATTACGCGGGATCGTCGATCAATTCCGCTTCACGTGGGATAAGGTTCAGTTTCACGTCGGCGCGAGTATCGGTCTGGTACCCATCGACGGTACGATCGAGGATGCGTCCAGCGTGCTGAGCGCGGCGGACAGCGCGTGCTACGTCGCCAAGGACGCGGGGCGCAACCGGGTGCACGAGTATAGCGAGAGCGACACCCTGCTGGCGCGCCGCGACACCGAGATCCAGCGCGTGCTGAAGATCGACCGGGCGCTGGAAGAGAATCGATGGGTGTTGTTTTATCAACCGATCGTAGCACTTGACGGCTCGCAGGACGCCGGCGCGCACTACGAAATATTGATCCGCATGCGCGGCGACGACGGTATACCGACCCCCGCCTGAATGTTTATCGCGACTGCGGAGCGCTTTAACATGATCACCAGGATCGACCGCTGGGTGCTGAACACGACCTTCGGCTGGCTCGCCGCCCATCCCGCTCAGCTCGAACGTACTTCGCTGTGCGCCATCAATATCTCCGGTCACTCACTGGCTGACGAGGAATTCTGCGGCGCCGTGCTGCAACATTTCGAAGAGACTGGCGTGCCGTTCGAGAAAATCCGCTTCGAGATCACCGAGACGACCGCCATCGTGAATATGACCAAGGCCATTCGTTTTATGGCGGCTTTCAAAAAGCGAGGCTGCCGGTTCTCGCTGGACGATTTCGGCAGCGGGCTTTCGTCGTTTGCCTACCTTAAAAACCTGCCGGTGGATTATCTGAAAATCGACGGACAGTTCGTCAAGGACATCGTCGAGGATGTCACCGACCTCGAAATGGTGAAGTCGATCAACGGCATCGGGCACATGATGGGTAAAAAGACCATCGCCGAGTTTGTCGAGAATGAAATGATCTTCGCCAAGTTGCGCGAGATCGGCGTGGACTACGCGCAGGGCTATCACGTCGGCGCGCCGCGATTGCTGGACGAGTTTGTCTGAGCGCGAAACCCCGCCGCGTAGTGATGCAGGTTGGGTAAAGCGAAGCGTATCCACCGTCTTATTGATCTTTCCTGGTGGATTGCGCACACCATCCGTGGCGTGCGCCCTGGCGGGCCAGCAAGCGCTGTCCAAAATCTTTACAGAAGATTTTGTCGTCGCTGTGCTCCCCGGTATCGCGGTAAAGGGAAGGCTTAATCCACCCGGCTGGCCTCCAGCTATTGCTACGTAGCCGGGATAACGGCGTGGCGCCATTCTCGTGCCGCTGATCCTTGTGCGACCCGCGATCGCGTGGTTCTGCGAGGCTCTCCCGCTCCCATGTTGCTGACACGGCGTTGCTTATGAGATAGCTTGTTCCCGCCATGCACGCCGACCCTGTCGTCTTCACGATTTTCCTGATCTTCACCGGTGCGGCGGCGCTTGCTACCTTGGCGTTGTATGCGCGCCAGTCCATGCTGGTCGCTTACATCGTGCTGGGCATGTTGCTGGGGCCTTCGGGTGCGGGGCTGGTGGAGGACGCCGAGATGACCCGGCAGGTGGCCCAGATCGGCATCATGTTTCTGCTGTTTCTGCTGGGGCTGGATCTTTATCCGCAGAAGCTCATCGGCCTGTTCCGCGAGACGGTAGTGGTCACCGGCGTGAGCTCCGCCGTGTTCGCCGGAGTGGGTTTTGCGCTCGGCTGGGTGCTCGGCTTTGCAACGATGGAATGCCTGATTATCGGGGTGGCGCTGATGTTCTCCAGTACCATTATCGGTTTGAAATTACTGCCTACCACGGTGCTGCATCACAGGCACACCGGCGAGATCATCATCAGCGTACTGTTGCTGCAGGATCTGATTGCGATCATCGTGCTGCTGCTGTTGCAGGCGAGCGACCAGCGCGGCATGCCGCTGGTCGACATTTTGCTGGTATTGCTGTCGTTACCGGCGCTGGTGCTGGTTGCGTGGCTCGTCGAACGCTTTGTGGTGATGACCCTGGTGCGGCGCTTCGACAAGATCCACGAGTACATCTTTCTGCTCGCTATCGGCTGGTGTCTGGGTCTGGCGCAGCTCGCGGAAAGCGTGGGATTGTCGTACGAGATCGGCGCCTTTATCGCCGGCGTGCTGCTCGCGACCAGCCCTATCGCGCTTTACATCGCCGATTCGTTGAAGCCGCTGCGTGATTTCTTTTTGGTGATCTTCTTCTTCACCCTGGGCGCGCGCTTCGACGTGGCGATTCTGATGGAAGTGCTGCTGCCTGCGAGCCTGCTCGCCGGACTCATGTTGACCCTGAAACCGCTGACGTTCCGGTTTCTGCTGCGCCGCTCGGGCGAAGCATCGGGCCGCTCGCGCGAGGTGGGCGTGCGGCTGGGCCAGATCAGCGAGTTTTCACTGTTGATCGCCGTACTGGCGATGGAGCAGCGAATCATCGGCCATCAGGCGTCATACCTGATCCAGGTCGCCGCGCTGCTGACGTTTATGGTCTCGTCTTACGTGATCGTCATGCGCTACCCGACGCCGATCGCGATCTCGGACAAGCTGCGGCGGGACTGACCCCGCAAGTCGAGCGAGGCTACTGCGACATGCGCCGCGAATATGGATCCGTCAGGCGGCGATTGAGCCGCTGATCGAGCAATAACAGCAGGTTCTCAAGACGCTTGCTGCCGCGGCCGAAGGTGAGCTTTTCGCTCAACGGCCGCACGATGGTCATCTTGCGACGCCAGCCGACATTGCGGTAGCGGTGCCGGAAGTATTTGTCCTCGGTCAGATTCCATTTATCGCGCAGGTGTTTGAGGCTGGCCAGCTCCCTTTCGTTGCTCCAGCGCAGCATGTAGAACGACAGGTCGCCCAAATCGCGCGGCGGGCCGGGCACATACGTGACAACCGACGCCGGCTCGAACCACACGCTGCCACCGGCCTGCGTGACCAGCATGCAGAAGTCTACGTGTTCTTTCGTGTTCAGCAGTTGCTCGTCCAGCGGGCCGGTCTCGTCCAATATGCTCGCACGCACCAGCATGCAGTGAAACTCGGCGAGCCCGGTCTTTTGACGCTTGAGATCCGCGCGCAAACCCGCTACCGAGCGACCTTGACTGTAAATCTTCTCGACGATATGCCGCGTGCTTTGGCCGTTCTCATGTTTGATCTCCACCCCGGATTCGCCGCCGGCGCAATGGATTCTTTCATGCACCGGCTTGTGCTGGCAGGTGAGCGGTCCGACGACCGCCGCGCCGGTTTCCTCGGCGCATTCGATCAGCGTCTCCAGCCAGCGCGGCGAAACGATCACGTCGTTGTCTATAAACACCACATATTCGCCGCGCGCTTCGAGCAGCCCCAGGGTGCGCGCGCGATTGGGCGACAGATACGACTCGGTGCGCAGCAGGTGAAAGCCTTTCTCGCGAGCCTGTGTCTGCAGATAACGCTGCACGCGCGCGGGCGATCCACCATCGACGTATACGAGACTGAAGGGCATGGTGGTGTGCTGATAAATGCTTTCCAGCGACTCGGCCGCGCAACTGAAGCGCTCGCGCGGCACGACGATGATCGTTACATGGGGATCGGAGAAAGATTCGGCAGTGTTCATGTGGCTTCCTTGTAGTTACAGTTCAAAATCATTTCGCGCAAAGCGCACGTCAGGTGAGCGCTTTGCGATAGATGTTGACGAGTTCGTCGTTCAGCGCGTGCAGGTTATAGTGCGCATCGATATAGGCGCGGCCCGCACGGCCCATGCGCGTCCATATATCACGGTGGTTCGCGAGATAATCCAGCTTGTCCGCAATGGCGTCGGCATCGCGCTCCGGTACGAGCAGGCCGGACATGCCATCCTGAACCAGCTCCGGAATGCCGCCATGCCAGGTGGCGATCACGGGCAATTCCAGCGCCATCGCTTCTTTCAGCGTGTTGATGGGCGCATCCTGATTGCCGTCCACGCCGGTGACGCTGGGGCCTAGAAACACATCCGCGTCGCGCAAAATATCGATGATCTGCTGGTGGTTTCGCCAGCTCAGCATGGTGACCGAATCACTCAATCGCAACTCACTGATCAGCCGTCGCAGCGGTTCCCACAGCGGCCCGTCGCCGACGATCGCGTATGTGACATCGATGTCCGATCGCGCCGCCGCGAATTCCGCGACCGCGCGTAGAGCGTACTCGATGCCCTTCTTCTCGACCAGGCGGCCAATGGTGACCAGGCGGAGGCCGTTGTCGCGGCGGCCGACCCAATTTCCGGGCGTGAATCTGGTGCAATCAATGCCCGAAGGCAACACGGCGAGCCTGGCGGGATCGCAACCCAGCTTGAGCAGGCGACGCTCGAAAAACCTACAATTCGTAATGAACATCGAACCGATTTTGAACAGATTTTCGTACACGCGGTTGCCGTGCGTTCGCACGTACTGACTGATGTCGTGACCCCTAAAAGTGGTAATGAGTTTTCCGCGGATGGCGCCCAGGCGATGCAATTTCAGGCCGGTGAGACCAATCGTGCCGAACTGGCAGTGCACGATGTCGTGCGACTTACCGAGCAGCGGCGCCGCCACATAAAGAAGCTGCAACAGGTTCGTGCCCTCGCCCAGCAAAACCGCTTTTGACCAGCGCCAGCAGAACTTTGGATTACGGCGGAAGTTCGCCATTAACAGGCCACACGCCTTCAGCGCGCGTAGCCAGCGATTCTCGGGAACAGTGATCGCGCGATGTGTGCGATCGAGCAGGCGGCACCGCTCCACGTCACGATGCAGCAGCTCGGACACGCCCGGTTGGCGTTTATGCAGGGTGTAAACATCGATTTTGTGCCCGCGTTCGATCAAGCCGACGACCTGATTGATAACGAAGGATTCCGACAGAAGCGGAAAATCGTTTACCAGAAAGGCCACGGACAACGGCTTGACGTTGCTGGCCGAGGCAGGTTCGCGCGCCGTGGCGGGGAAACGCACGGGCATCTTATTGCGGCCGGTATCGAAGCTGGTGCGTTGAGGCCCCAGCGCGAGGAGCGCGAGCAGATTCATGCAATTGTCTTCCTGGTCGATCCACGCACATCCACATCAGGCATCCGGTGTCATGCGGGGTTACGATGCGCCCGCTGCCGCGTCGGGACGCTCATAAGCAACGACCGCAGCATTGTCTGATCACGAACCTGCTGGCCTGCATTAATTATGCCCTTCGTTCTGAATGAGGCGCCACACCCACCGCGATAGTGGCATCGCCTACAGAAACAAGGGCATAGCGGCATCGCCCGCAGAAACAAGGCGCGGAAATCGAGCGTTAAGGTATCCTGCTATGAGCAGTGTCGGCGAGTTTGGTCAATGGATAAGCGGCGCGGTACGCCACGCCGTCTGGATTCTGGACTAGGTGTCCGATACCCGGACGATGCGTTTGTATATCAGACGTTCGATCGCGATACCGTTGGCGAAGCGATCACTGGTGCGGTCAGAAAATCAACCTTCCGCGCCGCCACGTCACATGAACGATCACATCAACAGATTCGTCGTAACGAAGCGGGCCCGGCGTATGCTTGCGGAAATCGTATCCCGGTACACGGCCGTCGCCGTGCGAGTCGCGATCACGGCTGGCTTTGCGCACAGCTGTATAGGTGCGCGCGCGCATCCAGACGCCGCCACCAACCATTGACCTCGGAATCCCAGAATGTCGCAGGCGTGAGACCCCGATGATCGAACCCGTCCTGAGTATTATCATCCCCACCTGGAACCGTCCGGCTCTGCTGTTGCGCGCGGTGGAGAGCGGTGGCGCAGTCGCGCGGGGACGTCGAGGTGGTGGTCGTCGACGATGCGTCCGATCCGCCCGTCAGACTGGCGCCGCATCGCCGGCTCAAGCTGATACGGCTGGACGCGAACCGCGGCCACGCCGCCGCGCGCAACATAGGCGCGCGCGCAGCCGCCGGCGCGTGGCTGACGTTTCTGGATGATGACGATCAGCTCCTACCCGACATGGTGGCGGTTTCGCTGGAGGCCGCCACCTCATCTTCGCTGTCGCCGCCGGTCGCCGTCACTACCGGTCTGCAATGGGTGGGCGCGAACGGCGAGGTGGTCGCGACACGCCGCCCCCCCTACGCGTGCGCGCGGGCAGTGTTACTTTCTGGAGCCGCTGGAGCGTGGCTGCTCGTACCTGGCCAAGCAAACGCTGGTCGTTCCGAAAGACGTCTTCTGGGCGGTAGGCGGCTGGGATGAGAGCTTCCGCTCAAGAGTGACGTCCGAGTTTTTTCTAAGGCTCAACCCGATGTGTTCGATTCTCGGCGTGCCGACGGTGACCTATAAATTGACCCGACACGCTGGCGCGCGCGTGTCGGGTGATCCGGCGTTGCGCACAAAGAGCTACCAGCAGTTTCTCGCCAAGCATCGCAAGCTGTTCGAAGCGCATCCGGTGCAGTATGCCGATTTCGTGTACGCACACGCGCTGCGCTCGTTTCGGCAGCAGCCCATGATCGGATTCAGCGCACTGATACACGCGGCGAGGCTGGCGCCGCGCCGCACTTTACGGCGCACGGTCAGGAGAGTACGGGCATCGCTATTCTCCAGAGCCAGGCGCGAGAAGTCGATGTGAGAAAAGGCGTGCGCCCACGGCCAGCGACAGGTTGGCCGTAACAGTCTAGCAGCTTGGAACCATCCCACATTTTCAGGCAAGTTTCCGGTAAACGCGTCCTGGCAATCGCCTGGCTCTGCCCCATATCGCGCGGCGCGCCTGCCTCGGCGAGATAGACTATGGTGCGCAAGGCAAAGTGCACCTCGCCGCTAGCGTCCGCCCAGCGGCCGTGCAGCGCGCGCAGATCGGCGATAAGTTGCCGGTGCGCCTGGCCTTCGCGCGGCACGTAGGATTTGCTCTGCGCGTATCCGATCAGACCGGGTAGATCCAGCGCCCGGCTGTGCGGGACCTTGTGCCGCCGTACGTGATCGAAGCGCGGGTCGGACATGAGCGACTGCACGGGCGCGCGATGCTTGTTCCCCGGCGCGGCGCCTGGCCTGGCCTTACTCACGATGCGCCGGAAGTCAGCGAGAAATTCGTCGTCCGGAACATTGCGATTCCAGGCTACCGCCAGCCGACCGCCGGGTTTCAGCATACGGCGGCACTCGCCAAGCGTCGCCCCTGGCTTGAACCAGTGGAACGCCTGAAAGCAGGTGACCAGATCGACAGATGCCTTGGACAGCGGCGTATGTTCGGCGGCGGCGTCGCGAAATATGACCCGCGCGTGCGGCTCGGCGGCTTCCCGCATCGAGGCGCTGGGCTCCACCGCGGTGACGCGCGCGCCGCGGTCGGCCAATAGACGCGAGCCGATGCCGGTACCCGCACCAACGTCGGCGACGACGAGCCGCGCGGGATCGCCTAGCCCGCGCGGAATCAAATCTATCGCCGCGTGTGGATAATCGGGCCGCGCGTAGGCGTAATCCGCGCCGCGCCCCTTGTAGTCAGCATGCGGCGCGGCCAGTTTGCGTAACGAGTCATTCATAAGCTGGCAATGTAAGTTAGAAGTGGCATCGATCGATACCGGTTGCGGATGCGCTCGCGTCGCGTGTAGCTGCGCGATGTGCGCGCCGATACGGCGCGCGAGCGCCAGTATGGTAAAGGTCGGCGAATAGGCGTGCGCGGTGGCGAACGCGGCGCTGCTCGCCACGAACAGATTGTCGGTACCGAACACTTGCAGTCGGCGTCGACCACGCCTGAGGAAGCATCCGCCGCCATGCGCGTAGTGCCCATGTGATGCGATGCGTCCATCATGTCGTCCAGGCGCAGCGGTTTCGTCCCGAAATCCAGTTCGCCAAGGCCGATGGCCGCGAACGATTTTTTCAGTTCGCGCAGTAGCAACTCCAGCCCGGTATGGTCCTGTGGTGTGAAACGCCAGTCAACCACCAGCCGTGGCATATCCAGCACATCCCGCTCCGCGCCGAGATACACACGGCTGTCCGGACCGGGCAGTTGCTCGACACCCAGTTTCGAAGCGAAGTGCGTGGTGGCGCCCGCGCGGGACGCCTTGTCCGGGCGCAGGTACACGGCGTGATTGGGCAGCGCTAACGCGCGCTGCTGCTGCTCCGAAAACGCGATACTGATACCGAAGCGGGGTCGCGGCTGAGTCTGCAATCCCTCGATCACATGGTCGATTGCCGGACCCGGCCGCAGCTTCGCTTGCATATCCTTGGGATGATCCATGTAGAAGCGCCCTACCTGGTCGCGCGCGTTGCCCACACCGGCCGGCAGCTGACGGCTGGAGGCCAGCAGCAGCCGCGGCGCCTCGAGCCCGCCGGTGGACAGCACGAACTGCGCAGCGTGTACGCTAAAGCTGCGTCGATCCAGCGACTGAAAGTGAATGGCGCGCACGTGTTCGAGGTCGTCCTCCAGCACGATCTCGCTCGCGTTCGCGCCAAGTACGACTTCGACCGCTGGTGAGCGCTTCAACTCCTGAAAAAAGCGCGTGCCGGAGCGCGTCGGAGTCCTTTCCCAGTAAAACAGGTGCGGCTCCAGCCCGGCCGGCGCCAGCAGGTTTCGCGCGTTGCGCATGAGCATGCCGCCGGATGCCGCATCGAAGTCGCCGAAACCGTAATCCTCCGCGGTCTCCCGATAAAAAGGAAGCAGGTCATCGATCTCAATCGGCCAGCCACTGTACGGAATCCACGGCCGCTGCTTAAAATCCCACGAATCGAACCGGCGCCATTTGCCGGTCCATACGTTGGTGGTGCCGCCAAATTGTCGGATGCGACAATAACCCCGGTACATGGGCGGCAGATACGCGCTGATGTCGCTGTCGGTTTCGTGCGTGCGCAACGGTTTGCCGGCAAACGATACCCGCGCAAGTTCCTGGATAGCGGGGTCGAACTCGAGACGGCCGCTCTCTAGTAGCACCACGCGCACGCCGCGACGGGCGAGATAACGCGCGATGTCGATGCCCGCCAGACCCGCGCCCACTACGGCTACGTCGGCCCGCAATACTTCGCCGTCTTTGAGTGTGGCGATATTCCGTATCATGTCAGTACCGGTCGTTGTGGTTGCGGGCGCAGCGTGCCGATCAAGCTCACCGCAACGCTATTTGATGACCACCGCATGCAAGGTCGCGGGCATGAAGGCGTCCGTTATTCTTTGCGGGCCGCGACCCGAAACGCTGTCGTACTGGCGGATCATGAACACATCCATCCACGGCACCACGTGATACAAAAGCTCGATCACGGGCCGGAATAGTGGGAACACGTCACACTGCAGATTGATCCGTTGCAACAGTATTGCGATGGTCTGAAACGGACGGCTCGATCCACGCAGCACCTCGAAGCGCGCCCATTCACGGAACAGCAGCCGGAAGCCGTGCGCCGTAAAGTGGAAGAAGTTGTCGGGGGCGCTGTGCGTGGGGAATACGGCGCTGGCGGAAATGATTAGACGCCCGTGCGGCTTAAGGATGCGCCGGAATTCGTCGATGATCCTCTGTGGGTCGGGCACGTGCTCCAGCAGCCCGGTACACAGGACGATCTCGAAACTCTGGTCGCCGATGAAGCTGAGATCCTGAAAATAAGCATCCGTGTAGAGGTTGGCCGGTTTGTCCTCGCGCTTGCTGACCACGTAGGCATTCGGGAAAAAACGCTTGTGGTTGACGTCGTTGGAGTGCACCACCAATGCGTACGCCTCCGAGGCTTGTTCACCGCACAGACGCGCGAGGCTGGCCCGCGAGATGCGGCGTCTGCTAAACGAGAAGCGGCAAAGGCGCCGCCATAGTTTGCCCCTCCGCATCACGCGTTCACGCGTTCACGCGCTTATATTCCCGTGAATCATCGCGTGCAGTTTGTGTACACCCTTTGGCATTTTTATGAACGAGGCGACATCGCACGTTGACACTGCGAGTTTCCGACGGCTCCACAGCTTCGCGCTGGGCAAACGGCGCGCGCCATTCATGTAGCCGACCCTTCAAGGATCGCCTGGCCGCCAGATGCCGAACGCTTCACCGGCCGAAGGCCGCGAATCCTGCTGGCCTTCGAGATCCTCCAGCACGTGGCGCGCGAGCGCGTTCAACTGCTCGAGCGCGTCGCGCCTGGCCGCCGCAGGCATGTTCGTCTTGGCCAGCGCATAGCCCATGATGGCGCTTAAGTACTGCATGGCCACCAACGGATCGCTGGCGCGCGGGTCGGCGCTGACCAGCGCCTCCTGCACGGCGTCGATGAGCGGCTGAGAAAGTTTAAGCTGATCCACGATTGCTCCTGAACTGGCTGGGTAACACGTACGCAAGGCGGCGTGTTTCCCATGCTAAATGACGGCCTGACCCCCGCGAGAACGCCTGCGCCGGAATGCTGGGCTGCGGTGGTTGCTACAGAATCACCGGCGCGTCCGGCAGTTCGTTGTGATCGCCACCGCGCGCCGGGTAATGCCGCGCCAGATGAGAACTGACTGCCTGTATGCCGGTTCGGATGCCCTCTTCGAACCGACCTGCCCGCAATCTCCATTCAATTTCCGTGCAAACCGCCTGCCAGCCTGCCGCGCCCACGCGCGCGTCGATGCCGCGGTCGGCGACGATTTCGACGTCGTGATCGGCCAGCAGTAAATAAATGAGCACACCGTTATTGTGTTCGGTGTCCCATACGCGCAGGTCGGAGAACACCTCGATCGCGCGCGCGCGCGCGCTCTGCCCACGCAACAGCGCCTCGATGTCGAGCCCGGCTTCCATTGCGAAGCGAATCTCGCCTTGGTGCGATACCTCGCTCGTGCGAATATCCGCTTCGATCGCCTGCATCGTGTGCGGCGGGAACACGCGGCGCACCTGCCAGGCGCCGCTGAACAAATGCCTAAGCCAGCGCATGGTTCACCATCTTCCCGAGGCGCCGCCGCCGCCAAAACCACCACCTCCGCCGCCAAAGGCGCCGCCGCGGCCCAGCCCGCCGCCGAGACCACCGCCTCCGAAGCCGCCGCTCGAATAATATCCGCCGCGGCTGAAGCCGCGCCCGCCACCCAGACCGCTGAACATCAGCATGGCGAATATGGCCAGGGCGGAGAGCACGGCGGCGCCCACACCTGCCAGCAACCACGCTACACTTGCCGCGACCGCCGCGGTGCCAAGCGCTGCCGGCAGGCTGCCGATCAGGCCGCGAAACATCTGACCGATCATAAACGCGAAGAACACCACACCCGGCAGGATGGAACTCGAGCCGCCGCCGTCGTCGTTCGACGCGCCTGGCGCGGGGAGCGGCAACGGCTCGCCTTTTATCACCTTCATCATCGCGCGCACACCGGCCTGGATGCCGCCGAAGAAATCGCCGTCCCGGAAATGCGGCGTGATGATCTCGGCGATGATGCGCTTGGACGTCGCGTCGGTCAGCGCACCTTCCAGACCATAGCCCACTTCTATGCGCAGGGTGCGATCGGCTTTCGCGACCAGCAGAAGCGCGCCGTCGTCAACGTCTTCCCTCCCAAGCTTCCATTGCTCGACGACTCGTATCGAATACTGCTCGATCTCCTCGGGCTGGGTGGTGGGAACGAGCAGCACGGCAATCTGGCTGCCCTGCTTTTTCTCAAACACGGCCAGCGTCTGTTCGAGTTCCGTCTTTTGCCGCGCCGACAGCGTCTCCGTCAAATCCGTAACCCGCGCCGCTAGCGCCGGCACCGGAACCTGCGCAAACGCCGCGCCCGCAAACAGCAGGCACCAACAGGTCGCAAGCCACAAACCGGCTGCCCGTGCGTGCTTCAACGTGTGTGGCACTATTGCGCGCCCTGTCCCGCCGGGCTCGAAAAATCCACGGTGGGCGGCTGCGAAATCGCTTCTTCGTTCTCCACGGTAAAGCTCGGCTTGGTGTCGTGACCGAACACCATCGCGGTCAGATTGCTGGGGAAGGAACGTACGGTAACGTTGTAATTCCGCACCGCCTCGATATAACGGTTGCGCGCGACAGTGATGCGATTTTCGGTGCCTTCCAGTTGCGCCTGCAGATCGCGGAACAGCGAACTGGAGCGTAGTTGTGGATAGTTCTCCGAGACCACCAGCAGTCGCGACAGCGCGCCCGATAACTCGCCCTGCGCCTGCTGGAAACTCGCGAACGCCTGTTCGTCCTCGATCAGTTCCGGCGTGGCCTGAATGGAACCGACCCGGGCCCGCGCGTTGGTGACTTCGGTCAGCACCTCGCGCTCCTGGCTGGCGAAGGCCTTTACAGTGTTGACCAGGTTGGGCACCAGATCGGCGCGGCGCTGATACTGATTCAACACCTCGGCCCAGGCCGCCTTGATCTGCTCGTCGCCGGATTGCAGCATATTGTAGCCACAACCGCTCAAGCTCAGGATCAGGACCAACGCAATGTAGAATTTACGCATCGAAGCGCCTCTTGTGGTATGGAATACGATAGAGTCTTGCATAAGCACTTAACGAAAAAGCTGTCATCCTGAGTACAGCGAAGAATCTCGGAGTGAAGCATCTGGTTTCGGGAACAGGAGATCCTTCGGCCAGAATTTACCCTTGAACAAGTGAAGGGGCCTCAGAATGACAACCTGCCGACCTGTTAACCATTTATGCATTAGTCAACAAAGTGTGCTCCGCGGCGCACCGCGTTTAAAGTGCTGTCACGAGGTAGGTTTGTCACGCTCGCGGTTGGCCGCCCGCAGTTGCGCGAGCTTCTCCCCGATTCTGATTTCCAGTCCGCGGTCGACCGGGTAATAAAAACGCTGCCCGGTCAACTCATCCGGAAAGTAATTTTCGCCCGCGGCGAAGCCTTGAGCCTCGTCGTGCGCGTAGCGGTAATCCTTGCCGTGTCCCAGCGACTTCATCAGCCGCGTGGGCGCGTTGCGCAAATGCGGCGGTACTTCCAGACTGCCGGACTCGCGCGCCGCCTGCGTGGCCGCCTTGAACGCCGCGTACACGGCATTGCTCTTGGGCGCGCAGGCAAGATACACGATCGCCTGCGCGATGGCGAGTTCGCCTTCGGGACTGCCCAGACGTTCATACGTATCCCAGGCATTCAGCGCGAGCTGCAGGCCGCGCGGATCGGCATTGCCAATATCCTCCGAGCCGATGCGCGTAACCCGACGCGCGATGTACAGCGGATCGCAGCCGCCGTCCAGCATGCGGCAAAGCCAGTAGAGCGCCGCGTCCGGATCGGAGCCGCGCACCGATTTATGCAGCGCGGAGATCTGATCGTAGAAGATGTCGCCGCCTTTGTCGAAGCGACGCAGGCCCTGACGCGTGACCTCGGTGATGGTGTCCGTATCGATCACCGCGCGTCCGTCGATCTCAGTCGCAAGATCGGCCGCAACCTCCAGCAAATTAAGCGCGCGCCGCGCATCGCCATCGGCGGCCCGAGCCAGGGTGTCGCGCAGCTCCGGCGCCAGTTCGAGATGCCGCTGGCCCAGCCCGCGCTCGCTATCGTCAAGCGCCTGATCGATCAGCGCGCGGATGTCCGCCACGCCCAGGGGCTTGAGGACGTAGGTTCGCACCCTCGACAGCAGCGCGTTGTTCAGCTCGAACGACGGGTTCTCGGTGGTCGCGCCGATGAAATAAATGGTGCCGTCTTCCACGTGCGGCAGGAACGCGTCCTGCTGCGACTTGTTGAAGCGATGCACCTCGTCGACGAACAGTACCGTCGCGCGCCGCTCGTCAGCCCGCGTGCGGCGCGCCTCATCGATGGCCGCGCGGATGTCCTTAACACCGGAGAGCACCGCAGAGATGCTCAAAAAAAGCGCGCCCGAGGCGCCCGTAATCAGCCGTGCCAGGGTAGTCTTGCCGGTGCCGGGCGGACCCCAGAACACCATCGAGTGAAGCCGATCTTCTTCGATCGCGCGGCGCAGCGGCTTGCCTGGCGCCATGACATGCGCCTGTCCGACGAACTCCACCACGGTGCGCGGCCGCATGCGATCGGCCAGCGGCGGATAGCTCTGGGCGCTCATCTAGCTCGGGCGAGGGATACGGCTGATTGCCGGGAACTTCAGCGCTGGATGCACCAGAATGCGCCGATTTCGCCTACAAGCCGCCAACGGCATCGATGACATCTGTCCCCTCCGGTGGCTCGAACTCAAAGCGCGCGGGATCGATCTCGATGTTGGTGCGCACGTTATCGAGGCGGATCACGGTGGTTTGTTCGAACTGGTCGTGCAGGATCATGCGACGGATGCCGCTGTCATCCAGGCCTAAGCGGATGCGGTTGAATTCGATGTCCTGCACGCGGGGCGCGAGCTGCACCCATTCCAGACCATCGCGCTCGCCGGTCTCCCTGATGTTGAACTGTTCTTTTAACGGCCGCTCGCCTATCAGCAACGCGATCGGCGCCGCGCCCAAGGCGTCTTTCAACGACTTGACGGTGGCCTGTTCGAGCGCTTCGTCGTAAATCCACAGCCGCTCGCCGTCCGCCAGAATCAGTTGCCCTTGCTCGTACTCCCAGCGAAAGCGGCCCGGACGCATGAGTAGCACGGTGCCGCTGGATTGCGCCACCTGCTCGCCGTCCTCGCCCAGCACCAGTTGCGTGAACTTTGCGTCCAGAGTACGGACGTCGCTGAAAAAGCGCGC